>JAFGSC010000172.1 GCA_016934875.1 Candidatus Atribacteria bacterium | reverse complement strand
GTAAGATTGGGAAGCCATATTCCTCTTCCTGGCATTGATAAACAGGCGCTTGCAAATTTATTTGCTCAGGGAGGTATTCTTGGTTTTTTTGACCTGTTTGCCGGTGGCGCTTTAAGCCGTTTCTCTTTATTTGCTCTAGGCATTATGCCTTATATTAATTCATCGATTATTATGTCTTTATTACAATCGGTGGTTCCGATCTTTGAACAATGGGCTAAGGAAGGACAGGAAGGTAGAAATAGACTTAATCGAATTACGCGATACGGAACGGTTTTATTAGGCTTGATACAAGCAGTTGGAATTAGCGCTTGGCTAGAAAGTTTACAAGTATTGACGATTACTGGAGTCTTATTTAGGTTATTGCTTGTGGTTAGCTTAGTTGCTGGTACCTGTTTTTTGATGTGGCTGGGAGAGCAAATTAGTGATTACGGAATAGGAAATGGTATATCGATCATTATTTTTGCCGGAATTGTTGCCAGAATACCAACTGAAATGATTCAAACATGGAGTTTGCTTAAAGTAGGTGAAATTAGCATTTTATCCATTATTGGTTTTATCATTGTCGTTGTACTGGTTATTGCGGGCGTTATTGCCATTCAACAGGGTCAAAGACGAATTCCGGTACAATATGCGAAACGGGTCATCGGTCGTAGATTGTATGGTGGACAAGGAACCCATATTCCGTTAAGGGTGAACCAGGCAGGGGTTATTCCCATTATTTTTGCATCGGCTATTCTTATTTTCCCGGGAACGATTGCTCAATTTTTTCAGAATTCAGCGATTATGCAAAAAATAGGCCAGGCGCTTTCGCCGGATACAGTATTATATTTAACGTTATATACAATATTCATTATTTTATTTACATTTTTTTATACAGCAATTACCTTTAATCCCCAGAATTTAGCTGATAATATGAAAAAATATGGTGGATTTATCCCCGGGAGAAGACCGGGGAAGGCAACGGCTATGTATATTGATCATATTATGACGCGAATTACCTTAAGCGGAGCGATATTTTTAGCAATCATTGCCATTTTACCAAATATACTAATTAAGGTAACAGGAATTACGACTGTTTATTTTGGTGGAACATCTGTTTTGATTATGGTAGGGGTTGCCTTGGAGACAATCCAGCAAATTGAATCACATATGCTGATGCGTCATTATGAAGGGTTTATTAAAAAGTAGAGATGAGTTTGTTTAATGAGGATGAAAAATAGAAATAGGCCAAATAGAGAGGGGCGGTGTGATTGATTATCATTTTATTGGGACCCCCTGGAGCAGGGAAGGGAACGATTGCTGTAGAGATAAAGAAAAAAATAGATATCCCAGTAATCTCAACAGGTGATATCTTAAGAAATGCAATACAGGATGGAACAAAATTAGGACAAGAAGCTCAGGATTTTGTGAATTCTGGCAAATTAGTTCCCGATTTTTTAATCATGAAGATCATTGAAAATAGAATTATACAACAAGATTGTAATCATGGGTTTATTTTTGATGGTTTTCCAAGAACAATTCATCAGGCTCAAGAGTTTGATTCAATCAGTCATCAATTAAAAAAGAAGATCGACCAAGTATTTTATTTTGAAGCATCTCACGAGGTTATTATTGAACGTTTATCATCAAGAAGGGTCTGTAGTCAGTGCGGTATGATTTACAATTTAAATTATAATCCACCTCGCATTCAAGGAAAGTGTGATCAATGCGGTGGTGCTTTGATCCAAAGGGACGATGATCAAGTTGATACCATTGAGAAACGTTTAAAAGTTTACCAGAATGATACATTACCCCTTGTCCATTATTATCAGGGAAAAAAGTTATTAACGACGATCAATGCAGATCAGGATGTTCAGGATCGATTTAAAGAAGTTTGGGAAAAGTTAACTGAGTTAAATCTCGTAGGGGAAAATTAGAAATATGGTGATTATAAAAACCAGTCATGAAATAGAGCAAATTAAGAAAAGTTGTGTATTAACTGCAAATACGATAAAATTTGTAGCTGAAAAGATAAAGCCAGGAGTTAAAACAAGAAGTTTGGATCAAATGGCCGAATCATTCATTATTAAGCATGGAGGGAAGCCTTCTTTTAAGGGATATGGACTTCCGGGAAATGAATTTCCGGCATCCATATGTGTTTCAATTAACGACGAAATCGTTCATGGTATCCCTGGAGACAGACTATTGCAAGAAGGTGATATCGTAGGTATTGATATAGGGACAAATCTTAATGGATATTTTGGAGATAGCGCAGTAACGGTGGGGGTTGGAAAGATAAGTAAAATAGCACAAAAGCTTATTGAGACGACCAAAGAGAGTTTATTTGCAGGCATAAAAGCAGCGATAAGTGGTAACTATATTGGAGATATATCAAACGCTATTCAGTCTACAGCAGAGAGAAATCATTTTTCGGTTGTGAGGGAATTTGTTGGGCATGGAGTTGGGCTAAAAGTACACGAGGATCCCCAAATCCCGAATTATGGTAGGTCAAAGACTGGGTTAAGGTTGGAGAAGGGTATGGTATTAGCCCTCGAACCAATGGTGAATGAAGGAGATTACCATACGATCTATGGCCAAGATGGGTGGACGGTAAAAACGGCAGATGGAAAGTTATCTGCCCATTTTGAACATTCCATTGCCATAACCATGGAAGGTAACGAAATCTTAACTCTAGCTGGTGAATCGTAAATTACCATGCATCATATTTTTATGATGAACAGGAGATTATTGTAATGGGAAAAGAAAAATATGTAGAAATGAAGGGAAAAGTTAAACAGGCGCTACCAAATGCAACCTTCAAAGTTGAATTAGAGAAT
>JAFGSC010000171.1 GCA_016934875.1 Candidatus Atribacteria bacterium | reverse complement strand
TAACTTTGGAAAAGACACCGCCGGAACTGGTTTCAGATATCATTAACAAGGGGCTTATTTTAACCGGTGGAGGTGCATTGCTTGCTGGGTTGGATGAACTTCTTCAGCAGCAGATTAAAATTCCTGTTTTTGTATCCAGGGAACCGCTTTATTGTGTCGTTAAAGGAACAGGAGAAACATTAGAAAATGTTCAAAAATACCATCGTGTTTTAATAAAAACGGTTCGAGGAAAATAGGTAAAAAATTGCGATATAAAAATTTCTCACTCAACGAGGATAATAAAATACATTGATAAGGGTGGGTTAATTGTTGATACGGTTTTCTAAAGAAAAGAGAGCATTCTTGTTGTTTTTAGGCTTATTGTTCATATCAGCTTTCATGATCACTGTTGATTATCATGATAAGGGTTTCTTTGGTTTTGCCGAAGATATGGGATTGCTCATGTTAAAACCTGCCAATCAATTTTTGATGCATACTGGCAATCGGCTCATGGAATATTTTCAGATCATTAGGGAAATTGAGACCGTACGTCAGAAAAATGAACAGCTGAGTCAAGAAAACCAAATGATCAAACAAGAAAATAGCATTATGAAAGAAAAGATTTCAGCCTATGATCGATTAGTGAAAATGATGCAATTTAAAGAATACTATTCTTATGAGATGATTGGAGCGCAAGTCGTTGGCAGAGAGCCGAATCAATGGTTTCATAGCGTTATGATTGATAAAGGAGACATTCATCAGGTTGAAGTGGACATGGGAGTTGCTACTTACAATGGTTTTGTAGGGAAAGTGATCCAGGTGAATCATCATACCTCAAAGGTACTCTTGTTAGTTGACCAAGGTTGTTCGGTAGGAGCTATGGTGCAGCGTTCCAGGGAAATAGGCGTGATCAAGGGTGGAACAGAAGGTACTTATTGTTACCTGGATTATATTGCCCATGATGCTGATGTTCAGATCAATGATATCATTGTGACTTCTGGTATGGGTAGCGTTGTTCCTAAGGGTATTCAGATTGGTTATGTGGTTGCCATAAAAAAAGAAAAGCATGATCTTTTTCAGAGAATATTGGTTAAGCCACAAGTTGATTTTAATCAATTAGAAGAAGTTTTTATTGTAAAACGACCAGAATAAAAATGGAGAAAATAGATGATGTATAAAACAGAAAGAATCATTAAAGATAATGGGTTACAGGTCACGAGCAGTATAATGCCCCATATGCATTCAGCAGCCATTGTCATAGGTATTCGGGCTGGTTCAGTCTATGAAAATCAGGATCAGAGAGGAATTTCCCACTTTATAGAACACATGCTTTTTAAGGGAACGAGCAAGAGAAAAAATACGCTTGAAATTTCTCAATGTATTGAGCAGCTGGGAGGAGAGATCAATGCCTCAACTTCGGAGGAATGTACCTTTTTATATTGTAAAATCCTTCATAAGAATTTTTCAGATGCATTTGAAGTAATGATCGATATATTAAACGATTCTCTTTTTAAGAAAGAAGACATTAACCATGAAAAAGCGGTAGTTATTGAAGAAATTAACAAATATAAGGATATCCCCGAAGACTGGATTGGCTTTTTGATTAATCAATTATTATGGAAAAATTCCATTCTTGGTCAAAATGTGCTTGGGGAAAAAAAGACCATCAGAAGATTTGATCGGGATGCAATATTCCAATACTATCGGGAAAGGTATCAACCAAAAAATATGGTAATTAGCATTACCGGAAATGTGCCTTCCGAAGCGGTTAGAGATATGACGGAAGCCTTGCCTTTTGTTGAGGATAAAGTGAAAGAGAAAGAAACTGACCTGGATGTTCAATCAAAAGAGCAGGAAGCACCTGAGATGAGGTTGTTGCCTCGAAAAATCAATCAAGCACATCTAAGTTTTGCTTTTGAGACCTTTTCCAGGTTTCACCCGGATAAAATTACCCTGGATTTACTGAATATTCTGCTAGGGGCAGGACTCAGTTCCCGGTTATTTCAAGAAGTTCGGGTAAAGGGTGGACTGGCTTATGATATCCATTCTTACACCCAGTATTTTGATCAAACGGGATCCTTCAATATTTATGCAGGCGTAGATCCGGATAAATTACAACGCAGTATTGTCACGATCTTGGGAGAGTTGGTTAAGGTAAAGAACGATGAAATAAGCGGGAAGGAACTTCAAAAGGCAAAAGAAATGTATAAAGGGAGTATCTTGTTAGGCTTAGAAAGTACCTTAAACTATGCTTTTAGCACGGGAACATATCTGTTATTGCTTAATAAGGAGTATCAATACCAGGAATTAATAGACAAGATTGATAGGATAAAAATGGATGATATCAGAGGTCTGGCCCAAAAAATCTTTATGAGTCATAGAATCAATCTGGTTGTTCTTTATCCGAACCATATAAAAATAAGTAAAAGCAGAATCTATAGTTTATTAAAACTATAGATTTTAGGAGAGTTATAAATGCCTCTGGACCTGAGAGTAGGTGACATTGTTAAATTAAAAAAGAAGCATCCTTGTGGAGGTTATCATTGGGAAGTAACCAGGACAGGTATTGATATTGGT
>JAFGSC010000170.1 GCA_016934875.1 Candidatus Atribacteria bacterium | reverse complement strand
TTATACCTAAGAAGTTTAAGGGCTGATGGAGTTGTTCTGTTAGCCCTTTTTTGTGATTGATTTTTCACCTGCTGCTAAAAAATATCCTGCAAAAAAATAACAAGAAAATAAGAAAGTTGTAATAGAATAGACTTGAAAATTCGAACGATTACGACGAGAAAATTATTCTATTTGTTTTTCTGTGCGACACTATAGTATCTCTGCGGTTATCGAGTTTTAGGTTGAAGCCAATGCACGGATGCAGAAATCCTTATATTTAAAGATAGTTTAGAGAAGTCCTGGAAATTCGGGATATGACATTATAAAATAATTTTGAACGAATAAATTGCTCCACGGCAGAACCGCTCTTGTTACTTCAAAAAAATTATTCTTGACTTTTTCGTAAAAATATGGTATAATTAATCTGCAACTACCAGAAAATCTCCCAACCGATTTTCACCCGGCACAGTGATTGAGCAGCGAGGGATACATCATTTATTAAGGTGATGGAGCGATCATGTCTCAAGACAGCCAAAATCCTGCTATTGTTAAAAACCAAAACTATTGGATGAGGTTAGGAATGCCATCCGCACCAAACATTACAGTATGAAGAAGAAGCTAAGGATGTTAAAACTACAGAAATTTATACTCATGTGATAAAAGGAATGGGCGTAAAAAGTCCTGCCGATAATTTGTAGCTATTATGATTTCAAATATTTAATGTACTAATTCTTGAAAATTTCGTCTTAAGAAAAAAAATGACTGTTATCACTAAAAAGACTCTTATTGCAGGACAGCCTGGTACTAAAAAATGGCTGCAGAAATATGGAGAGGCTTTGACTTGTGTGAGATATAAATATGATTCAGAAAACAAAAGAAAGTTAAAAACTGTCGAATTGGTAGTTGAGGATGAACCCTGGGAGATCGATCATAATCGGATACCAGCTAATAAACTAATCTGGCTAATGGTAAAATACGGCGAAGTTCAAATCGGCAAGTTAATAAGAGCAGCCGGCGGAAAATGGAATCCAAATAAAAAACTCTGGGAATTGCCTTATAAAGAAGCTGTGGCTTTAGGATTAGAAAATAGAATAGTAACTATAAAATAGAAAAATGTCTAATATTAGGAAAATTATTTTCCTTATATTAGGCAAATTAAAATTTATTGCCTAAATATGGACATTTTTTCCTAAATATGGCCATATCGAAATAGATGATATTGGCAGTTAATCATTAGGTTAGGGCTAGTTAAAAATAACAAAGGAGTGAATAATGTCAAAATCAAATATTACATCGTTATTCAGATACTTGTTTGTTACATTCTTTGTGTTTTTTTCTTGCAATGTTGAACAATCAACTTTGGATGAACCTCCTATGAATTATGGAAGATCAAGTCCAGGTGAGATGGTGGGTTCAACAAAAATGATTGGATTCGGTTCTGATAATTCTATAATTTATGAAATTAGCTACCCACAATGGAATTTAACATCAACTGCAACAATAGGACTCCGAACAAATGCACTTAGGGAAGAGGTTTTTGAGGGAAAGTGGAAAAATGTTTACAAGCACGAAAAGTACCCAGAAGTTTACGCAACTCCATCAACTATAATTGTATATGCATACAATCCCAATACAGGTGATTATACAAAAGAAATTAATAGATATACTCTTTCGCGAATGGAGACTAATGAGCTTTATTATCGTGATTCGCGTGGGAAAATAGTTCGGCGAGATATGTCATATTTTGAGGTTCAGACTGGTTTTAGTCCCCATGGGTTTGGGAGAGGCTTTTAAGTAAAATGGATATTCCAGAAGTACTACTTATATCAGGTGCAATTGCAGCAATAGGATCAGGATTAGATCATCTATTGCTCGAACGTCAGCGAAGTAAACTATATGAACTTGTATTTGGTTGGTGGGAACGTATTGAAATGCTAAAGATGCGTCGTCTCGACCGCGAAATGGCACAACTTTTCCTCCGAGCAGAACATAAAATATTTGGAAAAAAAAGATATAATTTTCGATGGATTTTTACAGCATTAACCATAAGTTTTATGTTAACAACATTGGCTTTGGTGTTTGGTGAGTATATGTTCTTTTCAATCGCAAATACATCTCCTCCGTGGAATGGGCATGGAAAATGTCCATTAATACAAGCCATATTATATATTCCCGAACATGAACCTAAGTATTTATATCCTATTAATTTGTTTTTCGATATTCTGACACTTACTGTAACTGTATACCTTATTTCAAGACTTGCTAATTCAAAATCAAAATTGGATCGAATTTGGATTTATCCACTTGATATCACAGCAGCTTTCATGTTTGCATGGTTGTGCTATTTCGTTGCAGCAATTATGGAGGGAGTTGCTTTACCAGGTGGAGTGGATCCTATCGAACTAAAAATAAATTTAGCTTCATTTAAAATGTTTTTCTCTGAGTACAGCCGTATGGGGAATGCGATATATTACTATTATTTTGATACTGTAAAAGTTAGTAGTGAAGATTTAAATGTCCTTGCAACTTTTTTATTTTCAAATACAACTTTGCTGCCAACTATTGCGTACATAGTGATCCTCTTTTTGCTTTCATTGTCTAGATTTATATTTGTCTCAATTCGAAGAATCGTTTTACAGGTTTTAGAGCGTTCCTTAGAAACTAACAAGTCCATTTTTTTCTATACTGGTTGTCTACTAGGTTTGATAAACATCATCTTTAAATTGATTTTCGCCCTCATTTATTAATAAGGATTGAATAAAAATATTTTATAAATTGCGTGATAATGAACTACAATAAATCTATAACTAAGATAATTATTTTATTTGCTAATT
Organism: Candidatus Atribacteria bacterium; assembly: GCA_016934875.1. Classification (GTDB taxonomy): domain Bacteria; phylum Atribacterota; class Phoenicimicrobiia; order Phoenicimicrobiales; family Stramentimicrobiaceae; genus JAFGSC01. The sequence goes on along the minus strand of JAFGSC010000170.1, from coordinate 4,829 downwards.
TGGGTTTACTATTTTTCACTGTATGTTCAAATAATGCTTACAAAGATAGGGAAAACTTCTATAAGTATAGGATTGATCAATTGCCTAATTCTTATTTAGGAAAATGGATTAGAAACGGTAGGTACCAATTCTATAAAGGTCTCTCCAATCCAAAAATCAATACAATAATAGTAGATCGTTATAATCCTGCATCTGTTTATGCAGCAAGTGCTGATGCGTGTATTTTTAACCTCTGCTACGATTGCAGCGATTCATTAGTCATTAGTAGCTATTTTTATATGCCCGAAAAATATGAGATTGCCTATAGAAATGGTTTTAAAAAACCAGGGATTCAATATATTGAACATCTTGCAATGGATCCATACAACACCAATGTTTTATATGCAGCATTTTCTGGCATTTTTAAAACTAAAAATGGGGGGGGGAAATGGAAACAAGTTTATAATATTCCACGAGTAACATGGATTGAAATCGATTCAAAAAATCCAAGAATTCTTTATGCTGGTACGGATAAAGAAGGATTATTAAAAAGCATCGATAAAGGAAATTCATGGCAGCGGCTATTTGATATAGATAATATTAAGTGTGTGAGAATCAATTCTATCGGGCACATTTATGTTGTCAGCGGAAATGGTTTATTTAAGAGTAAGGATTCAGGAAAATCTTGGCAAAAAATATCATACGAATCTTTTATCTTTTTAGAACCACACCCAATTGATAGTTTGTTAATCTATGCAACACGTAAAAATTATTATTTGAATACTGAAGAATTTCTAATAAGTCGAGATGCTGGTAGATCGTGGGAAATTCTCCATGATTGTAAAAATGCAAATTCTTTAATAATTCAAAAAGTTCCTTTAGTCATTGATTCTCACTTTCCAAATATTATATATTGGAGTACTAGTACTTGCGGAGTTTTAAAAAGTTGTGATAGTGGTCTAAATTGGACTAAACTTAGTAATGGTCTTGCTAATTCAAATGTTATTAGCTTAACTATAGATCCAAATAATTCTAGGATATTATTTTGCGGAACATCTGAAGGCGAAGTATATAGGTATATACATTGTAGTTCGAGTCCATTCGATCCAATAGTATGTTCCGAGGATTCATTTGGCATGGATGATTTTAAACTAATTGATTTGCCTAGTGAAACAAAACTAATAGATAATTCCGATGAGTTAAGTTTCTTAGAATGGTTTGGTTGGACTTACTATACTAAGATGAGAGATAGTACTAATTTTCAAGTGAAATCTTTATCTTTGGTTAATAAGTCGAAATATATAACTGCTGATGTAAGTTCTTTGGATTCTATTTCATTAATGGCCATACATAATCTGATAATCCATATCTACAGGCAAACTCTTGAAATGAATGATCCAAAATATAGTTTAGTCTATATATATCGTCTCCCTGATAATGTAAAAAAACTTGATCGTCCTATATTGTCAGTTTCTACATGTTCTAATTATTCACCGTTATCTTTGAAAGATATCGAGAGTCGTATTTCCTCATTAGATTTAGTTGTAGAATTCACTCTCAAAAATAAAAAATTTTTACTTGGACTTGGAGAGTATACAATATACCCTCAAGCTAGCGAAATTTTAGTTATTACTTTAATACCTAAATCAGTAAGATTTTATTTAACAGATTAATTTTTTTACTATTAATTATGATAAGAATAACTTCAATAGTATTATATCCATAATAGTAGTCTATCTTATATCGCAATGCATGCAGCTTTGTACTGTTAATCAAATTTGCTTTTCGTCTTTCAAATAATTAGGATTTTTTAAGTATCGAATATTCTTGAATGAAGCCGCAAGCATTGCTCTTTCGATGCGTAAGTCAAGGATTTGCTGTAGTTCTTTTCAAAGCATCCGCCAGCCAGCATCTTGCTTTTTTGTTGTTGTATTTTTAAAAGTAAAAGCAAAAAGCTGTCTGGCTCTTTGGGGAGTGTCGGTATTTGATTCTTCACTCATGCAATTTTTTCGTTGCGTGCGTTACCACCCATCGTATGGATGCGTTGGCTTACGTCTGTTGCCCTAACTATGCGTCAAGCTGACGGTTGGGCGGACGATGAAATCCAGAAAATTTTCTTTACGCGTTAGTTGTGGTGCGGAACTCAGGTTTCAGTTCCCGCATGCCCAGCCGCAGCTTACGCTCTCGTTATCGCTCAAAAACTAAACCCACCCGAAAAATAAAATACATTCTTTCCAATACTGCTTCTACCAAACGCAAAAGTTATCGGACCAACTGGTGTTTCTAAGGCGAGTGATGTTCCAAAGCCATGAATGAAATCTTTTAATTGAATGTCCAGTTGATTTTTCCAGGTTGAGCCGAGGTCATATCGCATGCTCCAATATAGTTTCCTTGGGAGTCCAAAAGGAAATAAATAGCGATATTCCAGGCTTCCCACAATGACATGTCTGCCAATTTTTTCATTTTCTCTCAATCCGTAAAAAGAGGATTGTCCACCAATCCGGAATTGCTCAATAAATGGCGTGGTTAAATCAGAGGTGCCCCAGAAAAGCCGGGGATGGATGGTGTTTCGTTTCATAAAAGTTTGGTAAATCTCGAATGAATTGAATAATTTGATAAATGATTCCTGGCTGTTAAGAAATTTTGCCGATGACATTTTGTAAAAGAATTGATAGTATTTTCCAGCTTTTGGAAACGGAAATTGATCTTGAGAATCTACTATAGATTGAAGTGCAATCGTTTTAAATTCAAATTTACCAGTTGAATATCCATAGCCAGTTACGTCCTGTAAATCAACTGAATTCAATGTGGCGATAACAGAAATAATCCCCAGGCGTTCAATCTGCTGCCCCAAAGAGAAAGAAAAACCAGACTCTTTTTGTAAATATTCTCCAATCTGAATCCCGTCCTGGTAAGTATAATTCTTCTGATGATGATAAAAAAGATCCAAATGATAGGTCATATAACTTTTAAATATCCGATCATCCCGGAATTTTAATTGTATGGCTTGATCTTTTAATCCGTATTGACCAGTCAAGCTAACCTGGTTTCCCACTCCCCAAAAATTTTCATCAGCCAGCTCGATCATTCCTTTATTTCTTCTTTCCAGATCAAAACGATAGCCCAACCTGAGCAGGCTGAATGCCTTCTCTTTAACCTTTATATTCAATTTAACCTGGGATTTATCTTTTAGTACCTCAAAACTGACCGTCTCAAACAATCCAGTACTGTGAATATTATTCAATCCCTCATCTGCTTTGTTTATATTGAAAATATCGCCTCGTTTTAACGGAAATTCCCGGAGAATGACATAATTTTTTGTTCGCTCATTTCCCTCTATTTTGATGGATGAAATAGTACCTTCATTGATTTCAATATTTAGCGTATCATTGTTCAATCTTATTTGATTTATATTTATGAGTGCATAACCATTTTCTTTATAGAGTTTTACGATTCGTAAAATATCATTCCTTGATTTATCAAAGTTAATCGATTTTCCTGGCTCAGATTTTATCTGTTCGTCAAGTACGGAATCTGAAAAGACAGAATTTCCGATAAAAACAAGGGTGGTAAATTTTGGCTTGGTTACAATCTGAAAACTGATTGATAACAGACTATCCTCTAATTGAACAAAGGCTTTTACATCATCGAAATAGCCAGTTTCATAAATATTTTTTAACGTGAGAGAAACATCTCGATAAGAGGTGTAGCCATGAATTTTCGAGTGAATAATATTTTGAGCGATTTCTTTTGAAAATATATTTTGAGATTGGATATTAATAGATTTAACCTGGTAAGTCTCAATAGAAAAATTATTTTCAATAGTAGGAGCGAGTCTCGCTTTAATTTGACTTATATATTTGAGCGCTTCATTTTTGCCAGCTTCAATAATCTGGCTGGCTTGTTCAAAGCTATCCGATTTATAATCATCGAGATCGATTTGAATAAGGATGTCAGCTTTTGTTCTTTGGATCGCATTTTTTTCCCGTTGCATTATAGTCGTGACCTGGTCTGCCACTTCCCATGGTGCACGTAAATTCTCTTTATCTCGCAGCTTGGATACCGTATCTACGCCAATAACCAGGTCGACATCAAAATCTTGTACTTCGTCGACCGGTATATTGTTAATAAGTCCAGCATCGACCAGCAACATGGAATCGATAGCAACCGGTGCAAATAACAAGGGAACCGCAGAAGAAGCTTTCATGGCTTCTGCTAAATTTCCCTTTCCAATAATAACGCTATTTCCAGAGACCAGGTCGCATGCCAGTGCACGAAAAGGAATTTTCAACTGGTCAAAGTCAGAGCTGGTCGGGTAATTTGCTGTTAAGGTCAGATTGGTTAAAATTGAAGTTAGTTTTTGGCCGGGAGTAATTGCCTGGGGAATTGCCGGCTTCAATCCTTTAAATCGAAATTGCAGAATTGCTCGTCCTCGTTCCTGCTTCTGTCCGATAAACAAGCTGGTTCTCGGCGGCTTATCGACCATAATAGTACTCCAATCGATATTCTTTGTTATCTGCTCAATTTCTTTGGGCGAATACCCGGCCGCATAAAGACCACCGATAATACTTCCCATACTGGAGCCAACGATGATATCGATGGGGATATTGTTTTCCTCAAGTACCTGTAAAACGCCGATCTGTGCAAAACCACGGGCGCCGCCGCCACTTAATGCCAAACCAACCCGGGGTCTTTTAATAATTTTATGAGGCGTAAAACAAAAAGGGGGTAAATGAACCTGATCAAATTCTAATGAAAGCGTGTCAGTGCGAACGGCTTGACCAAAAGTAATGGAATGGTTAACAATAAAAAAAATAACCAATATTAAGTATATTAGAATCCTATTCATA
>JAFGSC010000169.1 GCA_016934875.1 Candidatus Atribacteria bacterium | reverse complement strand
TTAAAATAGACATCCAAAGAAAAAGTTGTTTTTGCCTTTGAGAGAATATAAAATCCAAATAAACCTTTTATCTTAATGCTGAGTATAGTACAATAATTGATAAAGAAGCATGAAATGTTTTTCATAGAGAAGTTGTAAATAGCAACAATGATTAGCATAACTATGAACGATTTAGAATGATTATATATAAGAACCGTGGAGGGGACACTGATGATAAAAGTTATTAAACGCAATGATACGGTGCAATATTTTGATAAAAATAAAATTATTAATGCAATTAACCAAGCAATGCGTGAAACAATCAAAGGAGTTGACCCGGAACTTTCTACCGGAATTGCCCAAAAAATCGAAAAGGATCTAAAGAAGTCTCAGGAACGTATAACCGTAGCGGAAATCCAGGAAATCGTTGAGACCGAATTAATGAACAGTGAGAGGAAAGATGTAGCTAAGGCTTATATACTATACCGGGAACAACGCGATAAACTGAGAGAAATGAACCCGAAAAATCATAAATTGTTAACAGATGAATTTATTAGCAAGTATAAGCATCTGCCAACTCCTTTTCCAACACAAATGAGTCAATTTGTTTACTATCGTACCTATTCTCGGTGGCTTTCCTTGGAGAAAAGGAGAGAATACTGGTGGGAAACCGTTAGGAGATCTGTTGAATTTAATTGTAGTCTAGTGGTAACCAGTCAGAGTGAAGCAGAAGAACTCTATGATAATATTTTTCATCTCAGACAATTTTTAGCTGGTAGAACACTCTGGACAGGAGGCACCGAGGTTAGTTCGAAATATCCCATGGCCAATTTCAATTGCAGTTTTACCATTTTAGATAAGTTCAGTACCTTTAAAGATGTATTTTACCTACTCATGATTGGTTCGGGCGTCGGTGTTCGAGTATTGAAATCCGATGTACAGAAACTTCCTAAAGTAAGGACAAATATTAAAATCATTCACGAATCCTATAATCCTGTTCCCAGGGAACACAGGGAAGATCTGACGAGTATTTACTTTCAAAAGGATACAGCTCATATTATCGTAGGTGATAGCAAGGAAGGATGGGTCCAATCATTGGACTTCTATATGGGTATTTTATCTAAAAAGGAATATCGACAAATCAATACCATTATTTTTAATTATGACCATGTGAGACCGAAAGGTGAAAAATTAAAAACTTTTGGTGGGACAGCGTCTGGTTATGAAAGTTTAGAGAGAATGTTTACTAAGATTGATAAGGTTATCAAAAATGATTCCTTTACTTACCTGAAGAAATTAAGGCCCGTTGATTGTATGGATATTGCCAATATTATCGGTCAAAACGTAGTCGTCGGTGGCGTAAGAAGAACTAGTGAGGTTATCTTGTTTGACAAAGATGATCAAGATATCTTAAATGCTAAGAATAATTTGTATGAGCAGATTGATGGAAAATGGGTAAAAAATGAAGAAATAGATTATAGAGAAATGAGCAATAATAGCATTTTTTATGCCTCTAAACCATCGCGTGAACAGCTTTCCTGGCATGTGAAACAGATGAGATATAGTGGCGAGCCAGGCTTTATGAATGCTGAGGCAGCTGCCAGAAGAAGACCGAATTTTGAAGGTGCTAACCCTTGCATGGAAGTCTTATTGGATCGAGAGCAAATGTGTAATTTAACAACCGTAAACTTGATGGGCTTTGCGAAAAATGGAAAGTTGAATGAAAAAGATTTATTTGAAGCACAACGTCTTTCCGTTAGAGCAGGTATACGAATGACTTTCCTTGATTTGGAATTGGATCAATGGGATATTAAACAAAAAAGGGATCGGTTGGTGGGCTGCAGCCTGACCGGATGGCAAGATATGGTGAATGCAACCGGCATATCAGCTGAAAAACAGTCGGAGTTAAGAAAGAAGCTTAAGGATATTGCACATCATGAGGCTGAGAATTATGCAAAGAAATTAGGTATTCATCAACCTATTTTAGTTACTACGATTAAACCGGAGGGTACCCTTTCTCAATTACCGAATGTTTCAAGTGGTGTTCACTATTCTCATGCCCCCTACTTTATTAGAAGAGTAAGAATTAATGCATCAGATCCCCTGCTAAGGGTTTGTGAAGAATTAGATTACGATATCAAGCCGGAGAATGGACAATCCGAAGAAAGCTGTCGGACAAAGGTTATTTCCTTTCCATGTAGTGCTCCGGAGGGAAAAACAAAAAGTGATGTTTCAGCGATTGAACAATTGGAAACATATCGAGCTTTTCAAAAGGAATACACGGATCACAATACTTCGATTACTGTTCATGTCAGAAATAATGAATGGGAAGAAGTTGAGGAATGGCTATGGGCTAACTGGGATGATGTAGTGGCTGTGAGTTTTGTATCTTTAGATGATAGCTTTTATGCGCAGATGCCCTATGAAGCTATCAGTAAAGAAGAATATGAAAAAAGAGTAAAAGAAATGGTGCATTTTATTCCTTCTCTAATTTCAAAATACGAAAAGGACGAATTACCTATTGATCCGGGGGATGAATCTTGCGAGAATGGCGTTTGTCCCATTCGATAACTGAATTTTATTCGAAGAAAAAAATCTGTGATGCCATTTGAGAGGCAGAAGAAAGACAAAATCTAAAACTTGAATGGATTATTGTTTTTTCCGATCCTACTCGGTTGGTATTCTCATTTCAAATCATCAATTCTTTCCAAAAAGCCCAATTTTTCATTGAAAAATATAATGAAAACTGGTTGATTTTTCTTGATATTTACCAATTTCTATAGTAAAATGTCGATGGTCTTTAAGCCTCCGCTACTTAAAGAATGATTGAGGAAAATAATTAAAATAATATGGATATTAAAGAGTTGGAAAAGAAATATCAACAACTTCAAAGAGAATTAGGCCAAATTGGATATATCTGCAATGGAAGTATCATGACATTATACCGAAAATGCGGGAAGCCAGAATGTTCTTGCAACGAGGATCAAAGTCTGGGGCATGGACCTTATTACATTTGGACTCGAAAAGAAAATGGTAAAACAACGACTCGGTCTCTATCGGAAGAAAGGTTTCAGAAATGCCAGCAATGTATTCAAAACTATAAAAAAATGGAAAATATTATCGAAGAGATGAAGAAAATATCTGTACGGATTTTTGAGCAGGACGGATTATAATATCTGTTGTAACGAGAGAAACAGAAATAGTAAGAAAAGAGAGAATTGCTCAATATCACGTGAAGTGTTAATGATTAAAATTCAATGAATATGAGGTAGTGTAATGACTGAAAAAGCAATGAAGATGAAAAAATTGATTAAATCGATCTGGGTATTTAATTGGTTTAATTCTTGTGGATTTGCCGAACTGGTACCCGTTGTAGGTTCGAGATGGGATATGGAAAGGTTTGGAATGATTGTTACTGGAACTCCTCGCCATGCGGATGCTCTTTTTATTTCGGGATATCAAACTTTAAAATCAATTAAAAAAGCGCAATTTATTTATGAGCAGATGGCAGAACCCAAGGCAGTCATTGCCCTGGGTGCTTGTACTATGACTGGCGGCATTTACTGGGATTCCTATAATACCATTAAAAGATTAGATGATTATATACCTGTAAATATTTATATTCCCGGTTGCCCACCTCGTCCAGAAGCCGTATTTGAAGCTGTGGCTAAGATATTTAAGCATGTAGGAGAAATGGAATAATATGAAAGAGATATTATCTAAAGAAAAAGAAATTGCTGAAAAGATTAGCAAAAGGTTTAATCGGGAAGTTAGGATTCAAAACGAAAAGAGAGTTTGGGTATCTATTGAGAAAGATGAATTATTGGAATTTCTTAAATGGTTAAAGCAAGAAGGCTTTCTTCATTTATCAGCTATATCCGTAAGTGATTGGTTAGCAGAAAAACAATTTAAAATTGATTACCTTTTATGGTCTTATCTTGATAACATCATGGTCATTTTGACTGTGAAGATTGATCGTGAAAATCCGGTTATCGATTCG
>JAFGSC010000168.1 GCA_016934875.1 Candidatus Atribacteria bacterium | reverse complement strand
CGTGCTCTGGCTCCTCGTTGTCCATACTTCTTTCTCTCTTTCATTCGGGCATCTCTTTTCAGCATCTTCTCCTTTTTTAAAACCGGCCTTAATGCATTATCATAATCCACAAGCGCCCGGGAAATACCATGTTGAACTGCACCTGACTGTCCGGTTATTCCTCCACCTGTAACTTTGACGTTGACATCAACATCATTCAACTTATTGGCTAGACGCAAAGGCTCTTCAACTGCCAATCGGTCAGATTGGGTAAAAAAGTATGTTTGATATGGCCTATTATTAATGGTAATATTCCCTTTGCCAGGATATAACCATACTTTAGCAATTGCAGTTTTTCTTCTTCCAGTTCCATAAAAACGACTTACGGTCATCAAATATTCCACCTCTTTCTAAGTTAACCCACCACTTTGATTTCTTGCGAAGTATGCGGGTGGTGATTTCCTCGGTATACTTTTAATTTTTTAATCATTTTAGAACTTAATTTATTACTAGGTAACATACCTTTCACGGCTTTTTCGATCACAATCTCTGGCTTTTTTTGGATCATTTCCTTATAAGGCACTTCTTTTAATCCTCCGGGATAATTCGTGTGATGCCTGTAAAGCTTCTGATCGTATTTCTTGCCTGTTACCTTCACTTTTTCAGCATTAATCACAATAACATAATCACCTAAATCCTGAGAATGGTCAAAGTAAGTCTTGTTTTTTCCGCGTAAAATAGAGGCTATTTCCGTAGCCAATCTTCCCAAGACTTTTCCATCTGCATCAAATAAATACCAGGCTCTCTGTATATTTTCTTCTTTTTCTCTATAAGTGTCCAATTTCACCCTCCATCTGCTGCCCTAATAAAATATTAAGATAAAATAACGTATAAATTTTAATATAATTCACTTTCAATGTCAAGCGAATTATTTTGCAATATTCTTTTAATCTATTGTTTTATACTTCACTCTCATCAGATATAATCCTTGTGGTGGAATTACCTTTCCTGATTGTTGATTATTTTTATTTTCTAATATTTTCCTGATGTCCCCCGGATTTTGCTTGGTCATAGAAAAATCAATCAGCGTTCCGATGATCATTCTAACCATTTTATACAGAAAAGAGTCTGCTTCGATGGTAAAAATAATGAACCAATCCTTTCGTTTAACAATAATACTTTTTATATTCCGCCAATTATTTTCGATCGACTGCCCTCTTTTTCTGTTGATGCAGCTTAAAGCGCTGAAGTCATGAAACCCGATTAAATAATTTGCCGTATCTTTTATTCGATTCATATCTAATGGCTGATCAAAGAAATAACAATAATTTCTAAGGAATATATTCCTGCATGAAAATGGTTCCTCATGAATGGCCTTATTCAGTATACAATAGCGATATACCCTGCTTTTAGCATCATACCTTGCATGAAAGTCCGGGTTGACCTGTCGGGCATACCTTACCCTTATATCCCCTGGCAACTGGTTGTTGAGAATCATTGCCCACCTATCCACAGGTATTGTTGACTCTGTAGTAAAATTTGCCACCTGGCTAACTGCATGGACGCCGGCATCTGTTCGACCAGAACCGATGAGTTTTACGCCTGCTTCTCCCGTTAGCCTCTGAATATGATCCTCAATGGTTCCCTGTATCGTTTGTTGGCCTTTTTGTTTTTGCCAACCAAAATAATGGGTTCCATCATAGGAAATAATGAGTTTAATATTTTTTTGACTTGGACTATTCATATCTTTTTTTAAACAACATTTATAATAATAATCAAAGCTATTGTAAATGAGATAATCATAAAAAATACTTTATCAAGGTATTTGAAGGACAATGCGCGATAATGCGTTCTCCCCTCACCTCCACGGTAACATCTAGCTTCCATAGCAATTGCCAATTCATCGGCTCTATGAAAAGCATTAATGAATAGAGGAATGATGATTGGAATCATATTTTTCATTCGTTTTAAGATATTTCCGCTTTCAAAATCTGCTCCTCTAGACATCTGAGCCTTGATGATTTTTTCGGTTTCCTCCATTAAAGTAGGGATAAAGCGAAGGGCAATCGTCATCATCATAGCAATTTCATGAGCTGGAAAACCTATAATTTTAAAAAAAGATAACAGTCGTTCTATTCCGTCAGTTAATGCAATTGGAGAAGTGGTCAGGGTTAACCATGATGTGGTAAGAATCAACAGGAATAATCTTACGGCAATAAACATTCCCCTACTTAATCCCTCCCAAGTCATCCTGATAACTCCTATTTGAAAAATAACCTCTCCAGGGGTCGTAAATAAATGGATGAATAAAGTTAAAATAATTAAAACCAGAATGGGTTTTAATCCTCTTAATACATACTTTATTTGAACTTTCGATAACCAAATATTTACCGTAAAAAAGAACCCGATGATTAAAAAGCTCCACCATGATTCGGTTAAAAATATTAATATCATCATCAATAGGGAGGTTAGTATTTTTATCCTGGGATCCAATTTGTGTATTGGAGAATCCTTATGAACATATTGTCCGATAGTAAGATTTCTAAAAAATTTCATTATTACTCTTTTTTACCTTCAATATGCTAAATATTTCTTCTTTCGCTTCTTCAATGGTTAAAACACCCGAATTTACTTCTTTACCCATTTGTTTTAGCCTATGCATCACATAGGTTACCTGGGGCAATTCCAAACCTATTTTTTCTAATTGTTCAACAGATTCCTGAAAAATATTTCTAGGAGTACTGTCCATAATAATCTTACCCTTCTCCATAACCAAAACCCTTTGAGCTAATTCTGCAATCACATCCATATTGTGGGAAACAAGAATCATTGTTTTGTGATATTTTTGATATAAATTTTTGATCAGCGTTAGAAAACTAGCATGACTTTGTGGGTCCAAACTGGCTGTAGGCTCATCTAAGATAATGATTTCTGGGTCAATTGCCAATACACTGGCAATAGCAACTCTCCGCATCTCTCCCCCGCTGAGTTCAAAAGGGGAACGATCTTTGTATTGATTATAATCCAATTCAACCATTTTCATTGCTTTTTTCACCCTTTCGTCCAGCAGGTCGTCAGTTATTCCAAGATTTCTTGGCCCAAAAGCAATTTCTTTATAAATGGATTCTTCAAACAATTGGTTTTCAGGATACTGGAAAGTTAAACCAATTTTTTTCCTGATTTCTTTCAACCCTTTTTTATTTTGATGAATATCAACACCATCAATAAAAACATGACCTATGGTTGGTTCCAATAAACCATTCAACAATTGTAGCAATGTTGTTTTACCACATCCAGTATGACCAATGATACCGATAAACTCTCCCCGGTCAATGCTCAGATTAATTGAATCTAATGCCTTTGTTTCAAAGGGCATGTTCAAATTGTATGTATAAGAAGCATTCTCTAAATATATAAACATAACTCCTTGATCATTTCTTCTCCAGTTAGTATGTCTGGAGGTATATTCAATCCATTTTCGCTAAGTAACCTGGCAAATTTAGTAATCTGTGGGGTTTCTAAATGTAATTCTTTTAATAAATCTATTCTTCCAAATATGTCCTTTGGCGTACCTTGTAAAGCAATCCTGCCTTTATCCAGTACGATAATTTTTTTAAATTCTGCTGCTTCTGACATAAAATGAGTAATATAGATAATCGTAATATCTTCTTCTTTATTTAACTTTTTTACAATCTCCAACACTTCTTTTCTTCCTCTTGGGTCGAGCATTGATGTTGGTTCGTCTAAAACCAAATAGGTGGTATGCATGGCTAGGGCACCTGCAATGACTACTCTCTGCTTCTGGCCTCCTGAAAGAAGATGCGGCTCACTGTCTTTAAGTTCTGCCATTCCAACCAAATCCAATGCCCAGGCAACTCTTCTTTTCATTTCTGCCTCTTCAATCCCGATATTCTCTAAACCAAAGGCAACATCATCTTCAATGGTCGTTGCCACGAGCTGATTATCAGGATTTTGAAAAACGATACCTATCTTTTTCCTGATTTCCCAAATACTTTTTTTATCTCTGGTATTGTAATCATCTACAATCACGTTACCTTCACTGGGAACAAGCAATCCATTGATATGTTTGGCAAATGTCGATTTTCCTGAGGCATTCGCTCCAATACAAGCAATAAAATCTCCGTCATGGATTTCCAAATTGATATCAGATAACGAGACGATCTCATGCTCTCGATCGCCAGTATAGATATGGGTAACATGGTCAAACTTGATCAAGAAATTACTCCTCTAGCTTACATTTCTTTATAAAAATGAAAAAGGTTAAAATGCTAGTATAGTATCAATATATTCTAACAAATTAACCTTATCCTTAAAGACAAATTTATTTTACAAATTCAATAATTGCCATTGGCGCTGCATCGCCTTTGCGAAAACCCGATTTAATAACCCTGGTATACCCGCCATTTCTTTCCTTATACTGAATACCAATTTCCTTAAAAAGAAGGTTTAAAGCTTGTTTATTTTGAATTAACTTGAATACTTTTCTTTTCGATTGAAAATTATCTTCTTTAGCAACGGTTACAAGCTTCTCCAAATATTTTTGCAGTTCTTTCGCCTTCGGTAAAGTCGTGTTGATTTTACGATTCAATATCATAGAAATGGCTAAATTGGATAACAATGCCTTGCGATGACTGGTATCTACATTTAAATTTCTTCTTAATTTTCTATGTCTCATTCAACTGTCTCCTTTATCAATCTGAACCCTTCAAGGTAAATCCATATTCTTTCACTTTTTCTTTAATCTCTTCAAAAGACTTTTTCCCTAAATTTTTTATACCGATAATCTCTTCTTCTGTTTTAGAAACAATTTCACCGAAGGAATTAATATTCGATTTCTTTAAGCAATTATATGATCTTACAGAAAAATCAAGTTCCTCGATGCTTTTTTCTAAAATTTTCTTTTGTTCATTATTTTCTTTTTCTGCTTCGGTAATCTGGTCTAAAACAGATTCTGAATCTTCAGGAGAAAATTTAGTAAATACCTTTAAATATTTAATCAATATATTTGAAGATTTACTTAAAGCTTCGTCTGGCAAGGTGCTCTTATTTGTATAGATATCCATGACTAATTTTTCACAATTTAAGAACTGAGCAGAACTTGCTTTATCTACTGTATAAGAAACTTTGGTCACAGGTGAAAACATTGAATCAATACTGATAAAATTAATGGGTTGGTCCTTTTTCTTATTTTCCGGCGCAGAAACATAACCCATGCCTTGCTCAACAACAATCTCCATATCTAACTTTCCGTCACTGCTAAGTGTAGCTATTTTTTGTTCAGGATTTAACACTTCTACATTAATGTTTGGAGTAATGTCTCCTGCAGTAACAACTTTTTTACCGCTAGCTTTTAATCGAAGAACTTCTGAATTACTACCATACATCTTGAAAATAATTTCCTTCACATTCAATATAATTTCATTCACGTCCTCTTTAACACTAGGTATGGTAGAATATTCATGGACAACACCCTCAAATCTTACTGCAGTTGCACTTGCACCAGGGAGAGAAGATAATAGTACTCTTCTTAAGGAGTTACCTAAAGTTATACCATACCCCCTATCTAAGGGTTCAATGATAAATCTCCCGAAACTATCGGTTAAATT
>JAFGSC010000167.1 GCA_016934875.1 Candidatus Atribacteria bacterium | reverse complement strand
TGACCAGTCTGTCGGTATACTTTTCCTAACCAATAATGGGCATCTTCAAAATCTCCGTTCAATTCAATGGCTTTTTTATAATTCTCTTCTGCTTTCTGGTAATTACCCTGCGAGAAATATTGATATCCATTTTGATAAAAGGTCTGTGCATCCTGTGCGGTTACCGGAATCGTTAGAAACACAAAAGCAACAAAAGAAACGATGATTAACCAGAAGGTATTTCTTATTTTTACTCTAATCTGATTCATAAGCACACCTCAAAAGATATTTTCTCAACCGCAAAAAGTTCTCTTTACAGATACTCAGGAAGGTTGCTCTTCTTTCTTCTCCTCAGTTTTTTGGCTACTGCTGTTTCTTTCGACATAATTCATCTGCAGATTAGCTAAAATATTTTCCAATTGTCTTCTATCTTCAACTTCCAATTCTGATTTAATTTGATTTAACAAAAATTCAATACTATCAATAGCCACCTTTGCTTTGACTAAATCCTGTTTAACTTCTTTCGTCTCGGGATTCATCATCAATCCTAAATGCTCCCATGCTTTGCCATTCAAAATTCCAATAAACCAAGCAAATAATGTGGTCAATGGCAGCTGATGTGGATACAGCTTTAAATCCTCATCCTCTTGGTCATTTTGTTCCTGATTATTCCCTGTATTATCTTGATTCATTTTAGATTCTCCTTGATACGATCATCTTTTTTCTAAAAGGGCAACAGAAAAAGCAGCGATTCCCTCTTCTTTACCGATTAATTCGATTCCCTCGTTTGTTGAAGCTTTAATATTAATATTATCTTCGGACATTTTCAATACCCTGGCAATATTTTTTTTCATTCCAGGATAATACCCAAATAATTTTGGCTTTTCTAACACCAAAGTAAGATCAACATTTAGAATAGCCCAGCGTTTCTCTGCAAGCAATGCTGATATCTTCTCCAACAGGATCAGGCTGGAAATTCCCCTCCATTGAGGATCGCTGTCTGGAAAATATACTCCTATATCTCCCAAACTGGATGCACCCAGCAGAGAATCGATCAAGGCATGAATGAGCACATCGGCATCAGAATGACCTTCCAGACCTTTTTCGGAGTCAATCTTTTCTCCACCCAGAATTAAATCTTCCCCTGTCTTTAATCGGTGAATATCGTATCCGAATCCTATTCTCATCATCACTTTTCCTCTAGGTCAAATGACCATTTCATCCATTGAATGGAAAAATATTTTCCTTGCACTAATCGTCTTTGTTTTGACCACAAATGGATATTGCCCCTTTAGCTCTTGATAGGCTTTATCTAACTCTCTTCTGGTCCCGAAAATACCATACATGGTGGAACCGCTTCCTGATAGGGAAGCTGCCAATGAACCCATATTTTTTAACTTCTCTTTTATCTTTCCAATCACAGGATATTGTTTTTCAATCATGGCTTCAAAACAATTATAGACAAGTCCGGATATTTGAGCCAGCCGAAGAGGGTCCCCGCGAGCCACAAGATTGTCAAATCTTAACGATGGTGCCTTTTGAGAAAACACATTTCTTTCTAATTCACGATCATACGCTTTATAAGCCCATTCTGTTGATATTGAAATACCCGGGTTAATGAGAAGTAACTGAACCGGGGGATGTAAAGAGATCATTGGAAACAATATTTCACCTCTTCCTTTGGCAAAAACTGTTCCTCGGATAATAAAAAAGGGAATGTCCATTCCCACACGGGTTGCAATACCCATTAACTCTGACAGTTGAATAGGTAGCCGAAATAGCTTTCGAATGCCAATTAATATGGCAGCAATATTGGATGAGCCGCCTCCAAGACCGGAAGCGATAGGTATCTTCTTACGAATCAATACTTCCAACCCGGAAATTTTTTTCTTGAATTTTTCATTTTCCATCAGCATCTGAATCGCCCGATAGACACTACTGTTTTTTCCTGTGGGCACATTGGGATCATCGCAATGGATTTGTAGAGCAGATCCTTTCATCCGATGGATATGAATTTCGTCAAAAAGATCGATGGTTTGAAAAAGAGTCTCAATCGCATGATAACCATCCCCTAATTTCCCCAAGATGTTCAGATAAAGATTGATCTTCGCATAACTTTTGATATAAATCGCTTCATTCATAAATATTTTCTCATCAATACTTCAGCTAATGCCAAATCAAAAGATGTCGTAATCTTAAGATTATCCCTCGTACCAGGTACAATCTTAATTCTCCCCCCATAATGTTCTACTATAGAGGCATCATCAGTTACGACCAACTCCTCATCCTTAGCCCTTTGATACAGGTCTTTAATATACCCTAAATTAAAAGTCTGAGGTGTCTGCACAATCCAAAATTCATCACGATTGACCGTTTTGTTCACTATCATATCATCCAGCAAGGCTTGTTTAATCGTTTCAATGACCGGCACGGCAATAATCACGCCATCATATTCATTGACCAAATCCAACGTTTTCTCAATCATCCAGCCCTTCACCAAAGGTCTGGCCCCGTCGTGGATACAAGCAACTCCATGACTTTCTTGAATGGATTTTAAACCACGATAGACAGAATCTTGTCTGGTAGATCCTCCAAGCACGATTGAGCTGATTTTTTTATAGCGATTTACCTTTAAGATTTCCTCTTCTATATCCTTTTGATCCTCTGCCTTTACGACTAAAACAATTTGATCGATCATGGGTGACTGCTCGAACTGATCTAAAGTATAAGCAAGCAATGGTCTTCCCATAATTTTTGCCAACATTTTACTATGATTACAGTTGAGCCTTTCTCCATTTCCGGCAGCAGCAATAATTGCAATATTACTCATTCGGCAACCCCTTATCCTTGTTTTCTTTATTTTTAACTATATTTAGGTAAACTTCATGATAACCATCGACAATGAAATCAGTATCAAGAATTTCTTTTAACTCAGTATCATTGATTTTTTCATTTCCT
The DNA here is from genome assembly GCA_016934875.1 of Candidatus Atribacteria bacterium. GTDB lineage: Bacteria > Atribacterota > Phoenicimicrobiia > Phoenicimicrobiales > Stramentimicrobiaceae > JAFGSC01. The sequence goes on along the minus strand of JAFGSC010000167.1, from coordinate 1,164 downwards.
TGATCTGCTATCCCTAAGGTTTCCTGTTGATTAACCAAGACAAGCTCAGCAATGATTTGATGATTCTGTACTTTTTTTTCCAGATGTTCCAGGATACCTTCCCAACCATTCAAGAGATATTTTTCCTCGTCTTGAAACACATCTTTTTCATCTCCTGCCTCTGAGGAAATCCCTCCCCTGACTATCAGGATTGCTTCTCCCGTGGAAATGCTCTCCGGTAATTTTATTCTTATACTTTTTGTTTCCATTGATTTTCTAAAAGGTTTGACCAGGACTTGCACTTCTATCGTTTCTCCCGGGAGATATTCTTTCTCATCCAGCTTTACTTCCTGAATCATTGCGCTTTGATTTTGTGCTTCAATCGTAATATCCAGTTTAACTTCACTGATTTCGATGAGTTCACAGTAATTATGAATGATCAAATCCATCAATTCATTAAAATCCTGGTCACATTCCATGGCAATGTCATCCAGGCTGAAATATCGATTCTCCATGTGAAGAACTTCTTCAGTCCGAGCATTCCGAAGATCTAAAGAAACCAAAGCGGTACCCGGTCCTATTCGGTTGATTGTATGATCAATAGATTGAATCACAAGGGCAGAAACAACATCTCGGATCATATCGTTTTGCGGAATGACTTTTATGCCACTCTGTACACGCCTATCCATATCCAAATCCGATATGGATACTTTACAAGAAACAATTTTGGGGAAATTGTTTAATTCAGCAAGGATACCCGTTTCCCGATCCTGGATCACTTCACCCAAGAGTAAATAAGGAGATCCTATCTTAAATGGCATCACCATACTTGGAAAGCTATGATAAATATAAATGGCAGTCAAAAGATAGGAAACATCGCCGGCATGCAAAAAGGGATGGCCCAATGCCAGCAAATAATGATCTTTAACATAGGTAGCGGTTCCTATGGCAAGAATACTCACATCCCCAGTGGATAACTGCACACCAATCGCAGAGCCAGGCATAAGTTCATTTTCTTTTGCTTCAATTTTTAATTCCCTATTCGAATCTTGATACCTTGGAATTGTCTGAACCGTTTGAATTCCCTTCTGAAAAAAGCTTTGCTCTAAACGTTGATAGGCACGGCCTCCAAATCCACTCACCTGTAAAGGCGATTTTATCCATTGAAAATTAAGGACTGCATGC
>JAFGSC010000166.1 GCA_016934875.1 Candidatus Atribacteria bacterium | reverse complement strand
TCCCTATTGACCAGTAGATCAAACTGTTCCGGACATAAAATCTTTAATTCTATTCCTCTTTTTTCGGCAACTTCTAGAAAACGATTCATTTCATAACGTTCAGAGGATATCTCACTTTGTTTCAGTTTATAAAGAACCCAACCTTCCATTATTTCTTTTCTCCTATTTTTCTTGATCGTTTATTGAATGAAATGGAAGTTAGGCATGCTAGTTTTACGCTATTCCAATTCATTCCCTGGTCATCAATATTTTCTAACCTATTTTACTATGTTTTCTTATTTTTTTCATTAAAAATGTGAAGTGTCATCGGATCCATATTATCCCTAAAATTAAATAATATGGCAATTCGAAGAATGTTTTAACTCCACTTTCAATGGTAAGAATTAAAAAAGTTTTCAACTTGATTACAGGAAAATCCTTGGTTTGCCAATTTTCCTTGTTCAATGGAATATTCTAATGTGTGTTGCTATTTTTGGTTAGGATTGAAATAACTAAATTGTCTGCTATTTTCGCTGATAAAGACCGATTAATTCTGTCTCTTCTAAGATATGCCCTTCCATAGCCTTCAAAAGATCTTTTTTATGACACCCTTCTTCAAGATCGAGTTTGGTATCCAAAGCATAGAGTTTGAAGAAATATCGATGGGTGCCGGATGGAGGACAAGGGCCACCGTAATTTAACTTTCTGAAATCATTGATTCCTTGTGTCCCGGGAATTTCACCCTCTTCGATGACATCCGTCACATGAATATTAAAAACGACCCAATGAACCCACGTCCCTGCAGGGGCATCCGGATCATCAACAATCAAGGCTAACCTTTTTGTTCCTTCAGGAATTTCTTCAATCATTAAACTAGGGCTGATATCTTCCCCGTCGCAGGTAAACTTTTCCGGGATTATTCCTTCATGCTCAAAATCAAGACTGCTTAATTTCATTTTTCTAACCTCCATTGATAAGTTTATTTAAAATAAGAATTTTCTAACTTAGATTTTTATTTTATTATAAAACAAAAGATGAACAATGGGAATGAAACTGACAAATTTCCAAGCTTATGATATGTCAGTCACGACTAAATTTTCTTAGTACTGTGAATATTTATGCTAAATTGTTACCTCTTTCTGGCAATATTTCCAAAAATTGTTTATAATAATAATTTGCGAGGGGAAGATTAAAATGACCAATGCAATCTTATTTGATCTGGATAACACTTTGATCCTTTTTGATGAAGTCAAATTTTTCAAAGCCTACATTCATAAAGTTGCACCCATTATGTCAGATATCGTATCCCCTGCTACTCTCTGGCAGATGGTTTTGAAATCTACCAAAGCAGTTCTGCATAATGATGGTAAACTGACGAACAAAGACGTCTTTTTTCGAACTTTTACCAAGGGACTTGAAGATCAAACCCAGGAAATCTGGAACCGTTTTCTAAGATTCTATAATAACGAGTTTGACCAATTAAAATCACTGGTCATTGTCAATAAAGGAATTACAGAAATTTTTTCTCTCCTTTATCAAAAGAAGATTAAAATCGTCATTGCATCGAACCCTTTCTGGCCTCGCGTAGCTATGGAGAAGAGGATGGAATGGGCAGGATTAAATAAGGAAAAAGTAGATCTCGTTACCCATATGGAAAACATGCACTTCTGTAAACCTCGACTAGAATACTACCAGGAGATCTGCAATAAGATCAACGAACAACCAGAGAACTGTCTGATAGTTGGAGATGATCCCATCAATGACATGGTCGCAGGAAAACTAAAAATGAAAACTTTCTTGGCAACAGATAACAGAAAATATAAGAGTCAATTAAATATCATTAGCGAGAAAATAAGGTTTGGTTTTAGAAAAGCTTCCCATCAACCTGATTATCAAGGCCCTTTAATCCAACTAAGAGAAATCCTACCTAATTTAATCTGATTTTAAACGATGAGTTAAAATTTTGAATATCCTTTAAAAGACAATCAACATCGCGTCGTAGATGAATTTTCCACTAAAAAATAAAAGAAACACACCGCAGAATATGAAAAGAACCTTCTGCATACGCTTGCCAAAGAATTGCCCACCCTTAAAGGATAGCGAGGAAAGAAAGGAATACCAGATAAAGTCACAACTCCAATGTACAATCGCAAAAGCTATAAAGCCAAATAAACCAAATTGATAAGCTCCGGTAATCAGAACAGCACCAATGGTTGCCCACCATATCAGAAAATAGGGATTAGCAATTGTCAGTACAATGCCAGACTGAAAGGGGGAATATTTCTGATCCAGGCTTCCTATTTTAAAATCCCGTACATTTTTTAATAATCCAAGTGCCATATTTAATAAAAAAAGTCCGCCTAGAATGCCAATCACAACCTTAACCCAATTCAACTCAAAGAAACGGCCAAAGCCAACCACAATCAAAATCATCAGTGGAAATTCTACAACTCCGTGCCCAATCGCAATCATTGCCCCTGACTTCGGATTTTCTGCTCCTTTGCTTACAGTGATTGCCGTAATGGGTCCGGGTGCCATTACACCTGATAATGAAATAATGACTGCTTTCAATAAAAAAGGAAAAATCATGATGAACTTCCTTTACTCCTTACCACATTCTGAGGCTTCGCCTTTTAATATTGCAATACCATGAGGAATCGCCCCTAAAACAATTCCCAGGGATTCCCTTACACC
>JAFGSC010000165.1 GCA_016934875.1 Candidatus Atribacteria bacterium | reverse complement strand
CACTAACATGATAATCACCACGCTATGAAAATGCTGATCGAGAATCGCACTTTTCTTAGACTTTTTCCTGCTTTTCTTTGGCTCTTCTTTATCTTTTTCTATATCTTTGTTCTTATTCATAAATCACCATCATTACCATTCGCTTGTTGATGAAAGCCCATTTCAATGGCTTTAATCAGCGTATTTTGCTGCCTGGATCCACATCTTTCTCGGTGGTCAGTAAAACAACTTGATCCTGGTCTGAAGCCGCTAAAAGCATTCCCTGGGATTGTATTCCTCTTATTGTCGCGGGTTCTAAATTAAAAATAACAACAATATTTTTATTGATCAGCGACTCAGGCGAATAATATTGTTTTATACCGGCAACCAATGTCCTTTCTTCTGTTTTAAAATCGACTTTTAATTTTAATAGTTTCTGGGTGCCGGGAATATCCTCCGCTGATAACACTTTCCCAACCCTTAAATCCAATCTTTTGAATTCTTCGATGCTAATCGTATCCATCTTTTTCGTACCAACCTTCTCCTTGTCTTGTTTTGCAATGATATCTCTTTCCTGAGCCGACTTATCCTGTTCCGATTCCTTTATTTCAATGATTCTTGGAAATAAATTTTCTCCGGGGTTCACCCGGGTACCTACCTGTATTTTCCCCCAACGGGTATCTTCAGGAATGAACATTTGCTCAATCTCTTCTTTGATTCCCAGTTGGCTCCACATTTTAACCGCAGTCATGGGTATAAAAGGATAGACCAGAATAGAAACAATACGCAAAGATTCCGCCAAATAGTTAATCACGTGATTCAGCCTCTTTGTTTTTGCATGATCCTTTCCTAATACCCATGGTTCAGTCTGATCAATGTATTTATTGGTTCTCCTGACTAAGGTCCAAATATTTTCGAGAGCTAAATTAAAAGCCATGGTATCCATATTCTTGATGACCTGATCGACAGTATCTCCCGCTAATGTACGCAGTTCGCGATCCACTTCTTCTTCCTTATCCTGAATCTCTGGAATTTTACCCTGACAAAATATCCTGGTCATTGCAATGGTCCGACTTAGTAAATTTCCCAAATCGTTCGCTAAATCATAATTGATTCTTTGAATAAGCAACTGCCTGGAGAAATTACCATCCTGACCAAAGGAAAGCTCTCTAAGCAAGAAGTACCTGAAGGCATCTGGCCCGAATTCTTCCGCCACTTGATAAGGATCAATGACATTTCCTTTGGATTTTGACATTTTTTCGCCTTCTATCGTCCACCAACCATGTGAGAAAACCAATTTCGGAGGCTGGATATCTGCAGCCATCAGCATCGTAAACCAGATAATGGTATGAAATCTTAGGATATCCTTTCCGATAAGGTGAACAGCTTCGGGCCAATAAAAATTGAACTTTCGATCATCAGTGCCGTAACCGGCTACGGTCAAATAATTAATCAGTGCATCAAACCAAACGTAGACCACATGCTGATTATCAAAAGGAACATCGATGCCCCAATTGAGGCTTGATTTTATGCGCGTTACACTCTGGTCTTTTAAGCCATTCTGGATAAAGCGAACAATCTCATTTTTTCTTGATTCCGGCTGGATGCAATCCGGATGCTGTTCGATGTACTGCAAAAGCTTTTCCTGGTATTGACTCATTCTGAAAAAATAGCTCTCTTCCTTATATTTTTCGAGCGGGCGACCGCAATCAGGACATTTATTTCCTTCAATCTGGCTTTCCGGCCAAAATGTTTCACAGGGAACACAATACCAACCCTCATACTCTCCCTTATAGATATCGCCCTTTTCATATAAACGGTTAAATATTTTTTGAACGACAATCTCGTGTCTCTTTTCTGTTGTTCGAATAAAATCATCTTCCTTGATGTTTAAAACAGGCCAAAGATTTCTAAACTTTAATACCACCCGATTGGCAAGTTCTATCGGTTCAATACCAAGGTTTTCAGCAGATTTAGCGATTTTTTGACCATGTTCATCCGTGCCGGTTGTAAAAAGCACATCAAATCCTCTTAATCTTTTGTATCTAGCCATCGTATCTGCGGCAATCGTCGTGTATGCATGGCCGATATGCGGAACATCATTCACATAATAAATTGGAGTCGTGATATAATAAGCCTTTTTATTATTCATCTTTGATTGATTATCCTTTCCCTTTTCCGTTAACTCAATCTACTATTCAACGAGTATACTGTAATGATTATCTCTAATTTAATAACATAACTATATCATACTACATTATTTTAAAATTCAAAAAAGTTGTTTTCAATATACGATCATTGATTCTTATGAGCTTTGTTTTCTATCTTTACGAAGATCTACAATTTTTTGATAAACCCAATTCTTCGGTACGCCATATTCCTTCATAACCAATAGAATAATATCTTCATTATAATACCCTTTTTTCAGGTAATTGTTCATCTTTTTTTTAATTTCGTCTTGAATATTTTTATTTTCAATCGGAGGAATTTTTTCATCTTTTTTATCCCTGACACCTTCTAAAACAAGCGTAAACTCACCTCTCAGTTCCTTCTCTCCAGCCCAATTGATCATTTCCGAAAGGCTTCCCCTCTTGATTTCTTCGAACAGTTTGGTAAGCTCCCGGTTGATGACAATCTGCCTATCTCCCATGATCTTCAGCATCATTCCCAGGGTATCTTTCAATCGATGGGGAGATTCGTAGAAGATCATGGTTCTTTTTTCATCCTTCAGGGAGGTAAAATATTTTAGCTTATCTGATTTTTTCCTGGGGACAAAGCCATCAAAGATAAAACGACTCATGTCAAATCCCGAGACCACTAATGCTGTTGTCAAAGCAGAAACCCCTGGAATCGGAGCTACCGGGAAGCCATTCTTAATGGCAAGGTTAACAATCTCGAAGCCGGGATCGCAAATTCCGGGCATTCCGGCATCAGAAACTAAGGCAACATTTTGACCTTTTTCTAAATGCTGCAAAATCAAAGAGCTTTTTTTATCCTTATTGAATTCGTAATAACTTGTTAAAGGTTTTTTAATATGGTAAAAATTCAGCAGCTTCCGGGTATGCCTGGTATCTTCAGCAGCAATTAAATCTACCGTTTTTAATATATTTAAGCTTCGTAGGGTAATATCTTCCAAATTCCCTATGGGAGTACCGCATATATATAATTTCCCCTTTTGCTTTGATTCCATCAAAAGAACCTTTCATTTTTATCTTCATATTCCATGCGACTCTTTTTGATATTCAATCAAAAAACATATATTAAACTCTGCTTATCGTTTTAAAAAAATCGGCTGCAAGACTTTCAATTCAGTGCCTCCTTCTTTTCTTGCTTCCAGAAGAAATCTTTTAGCCAAACCATCTTTCCTGGTATAGACAAACTGAAGCAATTTTGGCTCCAGAAGATATTTTTTAAGAACCATCATCACGGGTACAAGACAATCTGCCCGATGAATAAGATAAAAGCGCCCTCTTTTTTTCAGTAAGTAATAGCCAATTGACACCAGGTCTTCCATTGTTACATTAATCTCGTGCCTAGCCAACAACTGTTCTCCTCTTTCGCTTTGCTTGCCTCTTCCTTTGGTTATATACGGTGGGTTAGCCGTAACGACATCAAATGATTCGGCCTTGAATCCTTTTGGCAAATTTCTCATGTCTTCACGAATCATGATCATTTTATCCTCTAAATGGTTCAAAGATACATTTTTCCGGGCAATATCTGCCAGGCAATCCTGTATCTCAACACCATAAATCGTGCACTCTTTATCTGGATCATACACCATCATCGGAATGATTCCACATCCAGTTCCCAGATCCATCATTTTTTCTTTATATTTCAGTTTGATAAATTCAGCCAATAGAATTGAATCAAGGGAAAAGCGATAATTGAATTGATCCTGGATAATTTTAAAATTATTCTTCCCCACCAATTCGATTTTCTGTTCCGATTGTTGTTCCATTTTCTTCATTCTGATGATCATGTTTTATTTCTTTATGATCATTTTGCCATTCTTCAAGAGATATTTTTAACCTATTTTTGATGCGTTCGTTGTCTTCTTTTTCAATCGTTTCTATAATGATATAACGACTCAATATATTGACTTCAATCACTTTTCCTTCTTTGCCATCTTTTGTCT
>JAFGSC010000015.1 GCA_016934875.1 Candidatus Atribacteria bacterium | reverse complement strand
GGTGGAATGGTAGACACGCAGGACTTAAAATCCTGTGGCCATTAAGGCTGTGCGGGTTCAAGTCCCGCTCCGGGTACTGAAAAAGAGCGAGAGTGAGAGTGAGAGCGAGTAGCCCGAACGAACATTCTCGCTCTTTTTCCTCAAGACTCGCACTCACACTCACACTTTAAAACACTCCGGAATTTCCAAATCTTTCTTAAATTAGCAATTGAATCGCTGTAATTTGTTTTCATTAGTGCTAACCTAAAACTTAAAATCATGTTTGATTTTCAAAAACTTGATGTCTATCAGAAGTCAAAGAACTTCTGTAAAGAAATTTATTCTATCCTTGATAAAAAGAATTTTGACAGGGTGACAAACGATCAACTCAGAAGAGCATCCTTCAGCATAATGTTGAATATTGCTGAAGGAAATTCACGATTCAGTAACAAAGACAGGAAAAATTTCTTTGTAATAGCCAGAGGCAGCGCATTTGAATGTGTAGCTATTCTGGAATATCTTCATGAAACAGAAGAAATAACCCGGCAGGGTTTCCTGGAGAATGATCAAAGACTTGAAGAAATCTCAAAAATGCTGTTTGGGTTAATCAAGAATCTGGATTAATGTACCAAACAGCAAAATAGGTCAAAATTGACATCTTGTTTCTTTTTATAACATCCTGAAACCCTCACTAATTCTAATGATGAGAGGTATAGTAATTTTCAACAGGAGGGTTGCAACTTTTGAAATTTAAAATTCGGTTTTGGTCAGAGTTGCAACCAGTGATTGGTTCAAATCGACTTCTTTATTTTTCTGACCTTCTCATGACCTCACTAATTCGAAGGATGAGTTGTATGGATTTGGTCGAAGGTGTGGCTGCAACTAAAATTATGAAATTTAATATTTAAGACTTAATTTTAATAACCATAAGCTTTAAAACGGAATGACATATATAATCATTCCTAATTTTGTATATAAACAGGTTTAGAAGCGCCTGAAAATACTAATCGATTGGTACTATAAAATATCCATAAACTAACCTATTCACATCATGAAAAAGACGATTTTGATTCTTATTACATGTCTTTCCATAAGCCTCTTGGTCAAAGCACAGGAGAATCTGACTTTTCAGAAACCATCTGCTGAAATTCTGGCATTAGCTGATTATAAAAGAGCTCCAACTGTGACAATGGACTCAAAAAAGGAATATATGCTATTAAGCTATCGTGACACGTACAAATCACTTAACGATTTATATCAGGAAGAAATGAGGTTAGGAGGATTACGTATCAACCCTATTACTAATATTTCGAGTACTATAACCTATATCAATAATTTTAAGATCAGGAAGATTTCTTCCCAGGATGAAATTCAGGTATCAGGATTGCCGGAGAATCCGAGGATTGGCAATGTATTGATGTCACCAAATGAAAGGAAAATTGCTTTTACTCATACTACAAATATTGGCGTTGAAGTCTGGATTTTGGATGTTGAAACAGCCAAAGCTACACGTTTAACTGAAGCAATTGTAAATGCAAATATGGGTAATCCTGTTTGTTGGTTAAATGATAATGAAAATCTACTTGTAAGATTATTACCAAAAAGCAGGATTGCCTTAATTGGTACGAAAAAAGAATTGCCTTTAGGTCCCACTGTTTCATCAAGCGATGGCTCCATATCGCAGAATCCAACTTTTCAGGATCTGTTAAAAAACAAATCCGATGAACAAAATTTTGAATCTTTAATTACATCGGAACTTTACAAAATATCAATAACAGGCAAAGCTGAACTGTTTAAACCTTCCGCATTGTATTCCGGTGTAAGTGTTTCTCCCGATGGAAATTACGTTTTAATTACAACTATTAAAAAACCATTCTCGTATTTAGTACCTTACTACCGATTCCCTCAAACATCAATTGTTTATGATATTAAGGGGAATGAAATAAAAGTAGTTAATGAAGTTCCTTTGACAGAAAATTTACCAAAAGGATTCGATTCAGCCCCTATAGGAAAACGAAATATGGGTTGGAGGGATGATAAACCTGCAACTCTATACTATGTTGTTGCCCTTGACGAAGGAGATAAAGCAAAAAAGGTTGAATTGAGGGATGAGGTTTTTCTTTGGAATGCACCATTTACCTCCGATGCAATTTCTTTATTTAAAACCCAACAAAGATTTGCAGGCATAATCTGGGGTAATGATAAGTTTGCTGTCGGCTATGATCAATGGTATGATACCCGGAATATGAAGACCTACCTGATTGATCCTTCAATCTCCAATGAAAAACCTAAAATTATTTATGACCGTAACTTCCAGGATATTTATTCTGATCCGGGAAACTTTGAAACTAAGAAGAATCAGTCTGGCAGATATGTTCTGATAATTGAAAAAGATAATGCGTATTTGATTGGAGATGGCTACTCAAAAGAAGGTCAATTTCCGTTTATCGATGAAATAAATCTCATCTCTTTAAAAACAAAACGACTGTATCAATCTGAATATAAGGATAAAAAGGAAGATCTGCTTTCGGTTGAGAATGTTAAAAATGGAGAAGTACTGGTACTGATTCAATCAAGTAATGAGTTTCCGAACTACTTTTTCAGAAATATTAGGAACAAAGGAAAACTGACGCAGATAACATACTTTGAAAATCCATTTGAAAGTATTAATAATGTTTATAAGAAAGTGATTAAATACAAAAGGAAAGATGGTATAGAACTATCCGGAACGTTATACCTGCCTGCTGGTTATGATACTGTCGCTAAGCAAAAATTACCATTGCTCATCTGGGCTTATCCATTAGAATATAAGGATAAAAACAGTGCCGGGCAAAGTGATCTGAATCCAAATGAATTCACATATCCAAGTTATGGTTCATTTATCTATTGGGTAACGAAAGGGTATGTAGTTCTGGATAATGCCTCATTTCCAATCATTGGTGAAGGGACCACCGAACCAAACGATAATTTCATTGAACAATTAGTTTCAAACGCCGAAGCGGCTATTGACGCAGTAGATAAATTGGGATATATAAATCCAAAAAAGGTAGCTGTAGGAGGCCATTCTTATGGAGCCTTTATGACTGCAAATCTTTTAACCCATTCAAAACTTTTTGCTTGCGGGATTGCCAGAAGCGGTGCATATAACAGAACTCTTACCCCATTTGGTTTTCAAAGTGAACAAAGAAATTACTGGGATGCTCCGGATGTATATAACGCCATGTCACCGTTCATGAATGCAGAAAAAATGAAAACACCACTTCTCCTGGTACATGGTGATGCTGACAATAATCCGGGAACTTTCACACTTCAGACAGAACGCTATTTTCAAGCTTTAAAAGGATTGGGAGCACCGGTCAGGATGGTATTGCTGCCAAAAGAGAGTCATGGGTATGTTGCTAAAGAGAATATCCTGCATTTACTATGGGAACAGGATCAGTTTTTTGAAAAATATTTAAAAAAGTAGAAGAGCCCTTTAACTGTCTAAATGAAATAACAGGTCTCACCGAATATAAAACTATTTCAACATCAAAAGGTCATTTAACCTGTTGCAACTTTTGTCCGTTCGGGGTACAGAAAAAGAGCGAGTGTGAGAGCGAGTGCGAGAGCAATCGCAAACACACTCGCTTCTTTTTCCTCATAGCATCCACCGAAGCTTTAGCGAAGGTGGAAGACTCGCACTCACACTCACACTTTCTGACAGGGGGTTGC
>JAFGSC010000164.1 GCA_016934875.1 Candidatus Atribacteria bacterium | reverse complement strand
TATTCGAATGAATTTCTGGATTGCCTTAAAGTCGGAGCAGTTACTTATGGTATCGAAAAAGATAGCATGTTTCATGCTCGGGATATCCAGATGGATTTAAAAAAGACATCCTTTAAGGCAGAGACTCCTCAGGGAGAAATCCAGATACAATTGAATATGAGTGGTAAGTATAATGTCTATAATGCCCTGGCAGCCATTGCCGCTGCAGTAAATCTGGGCATCCCGCTGGAAGTTATTGCCAATGCATTTCGGAAATTTCAGGGAGCACCGGGAAGGTTTAAAATTGTCGAATTGGGACAACCCTACACGATTATTATCGATTTTGCCCATAATTTTCACGGATTAGAAAATATCCTGAAAACATTAATTCTCTTTCCAAGGAATAAGATCATTACTGTTTTTGGCCATGGAGGTGAAAGGGACAGCCGGGTTCGAAAAAAGATGGGTGAAGTTGTTGGAAAATATAGTGATTATGGAATTATTACCGCAGATAATCCACGAAGTGAAGATCCGGCGGCAATTTCCCTTGAGATCGAAAATGGGATAAAGGAAATGAAAAATTGCAAGTACTGGATTATCCTGGACCGTGTTCAGGCGATTCAGCAAGCCTTGAGTATTGCCAAAAAAGAAGATATTGTGCTGATTGCCGGTAAAGGTCCGGAAACTGAGCAAGTCTATCAGGATCATACCATTTATCATAATGATGAAGAAGTTGTTCGAAAGATCATTAAAGAGGGGAGTTCTCATGTTTCGACTGAATGATTTAATCGAACTTATTCCGCAGTCAATGCTCATTGGAAATGGCGATGAGGAATGGGAATCTTTATCAATTGATACCCGAACCATCCATCCGGGCGAGCTTTACTTTGCTTTAAAGGGAGAGAAATATGACGGTCACCAATTTATTGAGGATGCATGCAAAAGGGGTGCTATCGGCATTGTCATGGAAAAATCATTTTTTGACAGCTGCCCTTCAATCACAGAGACATGTAAAAAAACACTGATTGTAGTTGACGATACCTTACTTGCTTTTCATCAATGGGCTCATTACTATTATTCTCTTTATCAACCTTTCAATATTTGCATTACCGGAAGTAATGGAAAGACGACCACCAAGGAAATGATTGCCCATCTGTTGAACCTGCAATATCATGTTCTGAAATCCCAGGGTAATTATAATAATGAAATTGGCGTTCCGCTAACTATTTTTGGTTTGACACCTGATCACGATGTCCTGGTGGTAGAGATGGCTGCTCAAAGATTAGGCGAAATCAAGACATTAACCGATATTGTCAAGCCTGATATTGCTATTGTAACCAATGTTGGGGAGGCACATATTGGATTATTTGGCAGCAGGGATAACATTGCCAGGGAAAAATCCGAAATTATTTTGGCCTTAAAAGATAAGGGAACAGCCATTTTGAATCGTGATGATTCCTATTTTAATTATTTTAAAGATTGTCTATCCAACCACAATGAATTGTTCACCTTTGGTTTTCATCCGGAAGCTCACCTAAGAGCAATGAATTTTAACCAGGAGAGTGAAAAAGGGATTTCCTTTGACTTAAAGTTAGCGAGCGGTAAAGTTCAACATCTATCGATGCCCTTACTCGGACGGTTTAATGTTTACAATGCTCTGGCTGCATTTGCCGTAGGGATGAAAATGCACATTCCTGTGAATAAAATTCTTCATCGGTTATCAAGTTTTGTGAACTTAAAAATGCATATGGAGTACGCGGAATTTTATAGGGGAATAACCATACTTCAAGATTGCTACAATGCTAATCCTACAGCGACAATCGAGGCAATGCTGAGTGCTGCAGCTATTGCTGACAACCGATTTAAAGTCGCTGTTCTAGGGGATATGCTGGAATTAGGACCCGAAACAGCAAAGTACCACAAGGAAGTCGGGAGAAAAGCAGTTTCATTTTCCTATGATATGTTAGTGGGATATGGCGAAAATAGTCTTGATATTTGCCGGGGAGCGCAAGAGCAGGGTATGCCAGCCGATCAGGTTGTTCAGTTTGGTTCAGAAGAGAAAGAAAGATTAGTCAATTTTCTGGCAGAATCGGTTCCCGATGGAAGTATGGTCCTGATCAAAGGTTCCAGGAATATGAAAATGGAAGATATTTTCCAGTCCTGGGACAAAAAGGAAAAAGAAATAAGGAGAAGTCATCATGGTTAGAATCATCGTTTCTTTGGCAGCTGCCCTGATTTGTTCGATTCTAATGACTCCTTTGTTTATCAGAATTCAACGCAAGTACAAGATAGGGCAGAGGATAAGGCAGGAAGGCCCTGATTTGCACCAGCATAAAATGGGTACGCCTACCATGGGTGGTTTGATCATCTTTTTTGCGATTGCCCTTTCCCTGCTGGTTTATCAACCGGAGGATATCAATGTTTGGGCTGCTTTTATTTTATTGTGCAGCTTTGGATTTGTCGGGTTCATCGACGATTTCATTAAATCCTACAAGGGAAGATCTCTGGGATTGAAAGCCAGGCTGAAAGTGATTCTGCAGCTGATGATTTGTGCTTTGTTCTTACTGTGGTTTTTCCAGAATCAGTCCGTCCATCACCGATTTTTCATTCCATTTTTTCGGGAATCCTTTTCGGTTCCCCCAATCATCTATTT
>JAFGSC010000163.1 GCA_016934875.1 Candidatus Atribacteria bacterium | reverse complement strand
TCAACAGAAGCGAACTACAATATCCACCTTTTTCTGCAATGATAAAAATTGACTTTACTGGTACGATTAAAGAGCAGGTAAAGAAAAGTGCAATGGAGTTTATAAATTACATCAATCAATCGGGCTTAATCGAGATGTATCATCTGGAATCACAACTAAATATTGATCATTTAATCATTACTAAAGACAGAGAAAAAGAAAAAGCAAGCTTTGCTATTAAGATAAACATTCAGAAACAGAATATTAGCCCATTAAAGGATATTTTATTCAAATATATTTTAAAATTTAAATCAAATGAGGTAAAATTATTGGTTGATGTTGATCCAACAAAAATGTGGTAGGAGGAAGATAAGATGGCAATTTTACAACTAAAGAAGTATGGTTCCCCTGTATTGAGGGAAAAAGCTGTTCCAATAAATAATATTGATACCGAGATTGAAAAACTCGCAAATGATATGATTGAGACCATGTATGTTGAAGGAGGGGTTGGCTTGGCTGCACCCCAGGTAGGCATTTCAAAAAGGATAATTATCATTGATACTGGAGAAAAAGGAATCATGGTTTTAATTAATCCTGTCATTATTAAACGAGAAGGAGAAATTAAAGAAGAAGAAGGGTGCCTAAGTGTACCAGGTATTTATTCTATTGTTCGAAGATCATCATCCGTTACAGTAGAAGCCCTTGATTTAAAAGGGAATAAAGTTCAAGTTTCACAAGAAGGGTTTCTTGCTGTTGCACTTCAACATGAAATTGATCATTTAGATGGGTATTTATTTATCGATAGACTTAGTCCGGCAAAAAGATTGATGATTAAAGATCAATTGAAAGAAATGAAGTAAGAAGGAGATAGTATTTTGAAGATTATTTTTATAGGGACATCTTCATTTGGAATTCCCGTTTTGAAAAAATTACTGTTGCTAAATGAACAAATAATTACCGTTATATCTCAACCAGATCGGCCAAGTGGAAGAGGGAAAATAATTCAGGCTACCCCTGTTAAGGAGATAGCGATTGCCAATGGTTTAAAAATATTACAACCGGAAAATATCAATGATGAAAGAATAATTCAAACAATAAAAGAGCTTAAACCCGATCTCATGATTTTAATCGCCTTTGGTCAGATTCTTAATAAAAATATATTGGATATACCTACTTTAGGCTGTATCAATGTTCACCCTTCTTTATTGCCTAAGTATAGAGGGCCTGCCCCCATACAATGGGCAATTATCAGAGGAGAAAAAGAAACAGGCATCAGTATTTTGTTTTTAAATGAGAAGATCGATTCAGGAGATATTATTTTACAAAAAAAGGTAAATATTTTCCCAGAAGAAAATTTCCAAGAATTGCACCAAAGACTATCTTTAGAAAGTGCAGAAATGATTGAAATGGTTTTAGAAAAAATAAAAACGGGAAATTATCAAAAAATTATACAATCCCAGGAAGACCAATTTTACGCCAGGAAGTTAACCAAAATAGACTGTAGAGTTCAATGGGAAAAAAGTTCTGTTGATATTTATAATTTAATCAGAGGACTTTCTCCCAACCCGGGTGCCTATACTGAATTTCGGGAGAGGACAATCAAAATTATCAAAGCTTCTTTAAATAAAGAAAATGTAACGGATTACAGTCCTAGGGATGGAAAACCAGGATCTCTAGTTCATGCCAGCAAAGATGGTCTGTATGCTTTATCAGGTGATTATCATCAGGTAATCATTCAAAGACTCGTTGTTTCGGGATCCAAAGAAATGGATGCATCTCAATTTATCAACGGTTATCGCATCAAGAAGGGGGATTTTTTTAATTAACCATCAGCGAGTTGATTCGTTTGTTTTTGATAAAATATAAAAGGAAAATATTACTTGAAAAATATCAATATTAGAGAATTAGTTTTAGAGATTTTAATTCGAGTAGAAAGGCAAGAATCCTATTTAAACATTCTTATGCCATACTACTTCAATCAATATATGCTCAATAAAAAAGACAAAGCGTTGATTCAGGAAATATCTTACGGTGTGACACGCTATAGAAAAAAATTAGATTGGGTCATCGATCAATTTCTTGAAAAGCAGGATAAAAAATTATCTATCACAATAAGGAATATTTTGAGAATAGGCGTATATCAGATCATCCACTTATCAAAAATACCGGATTATGCCATCTGTAATGAATCAGTAGAATTAGTAAAAAGAAGTCACGAATTTAAAAAATCGAAATTGGTAAATGCAGTTTTAAGAAATATCATTCGTAGTCCGAATGACATAGTATGGCCAGATATCGATCGAGAGCCAAACAAATATATTTCAGTCTTTTACTCTTACCCAGAATTTCTAGTTAATAAATGGGTCAAAAGGTTTGGCAAAGAAATATGTGTTAAAATCTGTCAAGCAGGTAACGAGATACCAGCAATTACGATTCGAATAAATCCTTTGAAAATTAACATTGAAGATTTAAAATTAAAACTGAAGGAATTAAAAATAGAGTTTAAAGATAGTCAATACCTTAACCGGGAGGCTCTAATCGTCAATGGATTTCCGGATATTGGAAGTTCACAACTATGGATTGATGGTTTTTTTTCCGTGCAAGATGAAAGCTCGATGTTGGCTGCAAAACTTCTGAATCCATCCCCGGGAGAAACAGTGATTGATACATGTAGCGGACCAGGAGGAAAAACGACTCATCTTGCTCAAATGATGTGTAATCAGGGGGATATTATTGCCTTTGAGAAGCATAAGAGAAGATTGAATATGGTCATTGATGAGTGTACCAGGCTAGGAGTCAAGATCGTTCATCCTGTACTGCATGATTCTAGTCAACTCTCTCAAGAATATATCAATAAAGCGGATAAGATAATCGTTGATGTACCTTGTTCAGGTACTGGGGTTATAAGGAAAAAACCGGATTTAAAATGGAGAAGAATGGATAACAAATGGTTTAAAAAAATAAATCAAGATCAGAAAACGATATTACAGGTTGCCTCACGATACTTAAAGACCGGCGGAGAAATAGTCTATTCAACCTGTAGTCTTGAGAAGGAAGAAAATGATGAAATTATAAAGTCTTTTCTTAAGATAAATAATGAATTTGTCATTCAAGATACACACGACTTTATCAGAAATCATCATATTCTTCAATACAATACCGAAATAGAACAAGCGATTCAGTTGATTCCAGGATATTCGGGTAATGAGATTGACGGATTTTACATGGTCAAAATGCAGAAGATCAAGTAGGTAAAGATTATGGGTAATTTAGTCTTAAAATTTTTTAGGTGGCTTTGGCATTCTATATTCGTTGTTATCTTGGGAATAGTCATGATTGTATTAGGTGCGTATTTTGCTTTTCTGACTTACCAGATTGCCTTCAAGGTACCCAATGTAAGCGTTCCGTCGGTATTGGGTTTGGAAATTGGACAGGCTCAACAGGTATTATACCAGGCGGGTTTGAAAATCAAAATTATTGAACATCAACTCTTCAGTGAAGGTGATCAACTTTATGTCTTTAGTCAGGATCCGATACCGGGAAGTGAGGTTAAAAAAAATCGTACTGTTGAAGTAGATATTCGTGAGCAGGGGGTAGGAAATCAAGTTCCTGATTTGATTGGGAAAACAATTGAAGAGGCTAAATCTATTCTTATAGAAAACGGATATAAGATCGGAAATATTGCCTATTCCGCTCATCATCAAATGCCAAAGGGTAGCATTATTGCGCAAATACCCAATCCGGGAGAGACCATTCAAAGTGACTTAAAAGTGAATATTTTAGTAAGTAAGGGAAAATAGAATAGAAAATATTATTTTAAATCAGGTTTATTATAAAAATGGAAGAACAAGAACTGAAATACTGGTTAGCATGGAATAAGGTCAGAGAAATAGGCCCAATTCGGTTTTCTAATCTAATAAAGTTTTATCCTTCTTTGGAAGAAATATGGCTTGGAAGATATAAAGTCAATGATTTTATTAGAAATTTGCATATCAGTGAAAAAACTTATCAAAGAATTGAACAGGAAAAACTGAAAATTGACCCAGAAATTGAAATTAAATTATTAGGTAAAGCAAAAGCGAAAGTTATTACCATTCAAGACAAAGATTATCCGCTCTTATTGAAAAATATATATGATCCACCGCCGATCATTTACTATAAGGGAAATTTTCTTGACATTTTAAAAGATAGGAAAGGAATCGCTATTGTTGGTTCTAGAAAAGCAACTTTTTATGGGAAAAAAGTTGCCAAAGAAATTGCATTTGAATTAACAAAAAGAGGGTATATTATCGTGAGTGGCTTAGCAAGGGGAATCGATACAAACGCTCATCAGGGTTCGCTTGAAGCAGGGGGACCAACAATTGCTGTATTAGGATGTGGCATTGATAGGGCTTATCCTATCGAAAACAGGTCATTAATGGATCAAATGGTTGTAAATGGGGCAATTATTTCTGAATTTCCTTTAAAAACATTACCTGAAAAAAGTAATTTCCCCAGGAGGAATCGGATTATCAGTGGTTTAACGCTGGGTACTTTAGTAGTAGAAGCTGCAGAGAAAAGCGGTGCTTTGCTGACCGCAGATTTTGCTCTTGATCAGGGCAAAGAGGTTTTTGCAGTTCCAGGAAGTGTTCATTCGTACCTTTCTGTGGGTTGTCATAACCTAATTAAGCAAGGTGCGAAGTTAGTCAGTAGCTATCAAGATATTTTAGATGAATTTGAGGACGGAAGTAATCGATATATTAATCAAGAGCTGTTTCCCGAGGTTGAAAAAGAAGATTTAAATGAGATAGAAAAAAAAGTATTTCAAACATTATCTGTAGATCCAATTCATATTGATGAAATTCTAAGTATCCTTGAATTGCCATTATCTAAGGTTATTGAAGCACTTCTTTCGTTAGAATTAATGAACTATATTAAGGAAGTTGAAGGGAAAAGATATATTCGTTTAAAATGAGTTGAATCAATCACTCAAGAAGTCGATGATCATTTTTTATTTCAAAAGGTTGATGCATATGATTAAAGATAACATCTATTATGATTCAAATTCTGGTAAAAAATTTATTTTAAATAATATTAAAAATAATTTATTTAGAGTTGCATAGAATAGTAATGCTCCTGTATAATGGTGATGTGCTAGAAAAAGTCGGGGCGTAGCGCAGTTTGGCTAGCGCACCTGAATGGGGTTCAGGGGGTCGGAGGTTCAAGTCCTCTCGCCCCGACCAGTTTT
>JAFGSC010000002.1 GCA_016934875.1 Candidatus Atribacteria bacterium | reverse complement strand
TGAAATTTTTACCTATCATACCAGTCAGCCTTTGGCAAGAATTGAGAAAGATACAGACCGTGATTTTTATATGACCGGTGAGGAAGCTAAGGCTTATGGTCTTGTGGACGAAGTGATTAAGAAACGCGTTGATTTCAAAAAAGCATAGGATGAGGTGTATGGAATGAAATGTTCATTTTGCGGGAAAGACCAGAGTGAAGTTGAAAGAATTATTTCTGGACCGGGAGGGGTCAACATCTGCAATGAATGCATTCAGGTTTGCAATTATATCCTGGAGGAAGATCGTCAAAAAAAAGACAGCAATCCTTTAGTTCTGAAAGATATTCCCATACCGGAAGAAATTAAAAAATATTTAGACCAGTATGTCATTGGACAGGAAAAAGCCAAAAAAATTCTTTCAGTGGCTGTTTATAATCATTATCAAAGAATCAAAAACAATATTATTGGCAGACAAGATTCTAAAGATAATAAAAAATCAAGCAATTTTGTTGAATTAGAAAAAAGCAATATCCTGATATTAGGGCCAAGTGGATGCGGAAAAACGCTTTTAGCCAGAACGCTTGCCAAGAAGTTGAAAGTTCCTTTTGCAATTGCTGATGCTACGACTTTAACGGAGGCTGGATACGTGGGAGATGATGTAGAAAATGTTTTACTGAAGCTGTATCATGCCGCCGATGAAGACCTGCAAAAGGCCCAGATTGGCATTATCTATATTGATGAAATTGACAAAATTGCACGTAAATCTGAAAATCCATCGATTACCCGCGATGTTTCAGGAGAAGGAGTTCAACAGGCATTATTAAAGATCGTTGAGGGAACGGTCGCTTCAATGCCTTCGCAGGGTGGAAGAAAACATCCTCAGCAGAAAAATATTGAAATTGACACAACCCAGATCCTCTTTATTTGCGGTGGCTCCTTTGAAGGATTGGAAAATATTATTAAAAGTCGATTACAAACACATTCTATTGGTTTTAATGCTGATATCTATGGAGAACGCAACCAAACAGAAAAGCGTGACTCGGTTTTAAAAAATGTTTTGCCTGAAGATTTGGTAAAGTTTGGTATCATCCCTGAACTCGTAGGACGATTAACGATTATTTCTACCATTGAAGAACTTGAGCGCAAAGATTTAATGGATATTTTAACGAAACCGAGAAATGCAATTACCCTTCAATATCAACAGATATTCCGCAATCAGGGCGTCGATTTGAAGTTTACCAAGCCAGCATTAGAAGCAGTGGTAGAAAAAGCATTGACGAGAAAGACCGGGGCAAGAGGGTTGAGGTCAGTCATTGAGGAGGCAATGTTAGATATCATGTATCATATGCCATCCAACAAGAACATCAAGGAATTTACTGTAACCAAAAAAATGATTGAAAGCAACGAGATACCCATCTTTTTGGAAAAAAATAACGATCAAATAGAAAAAGAAAGTGCCTGAATCACTGGTAGTCAGCTCGTCAAATCACCGTTATGCAAATCTTGACAACCTATGTTAATCATAGTAGTATTACAAATAAGTTAAATATTGCCGGGTAAGCAATCATATTTTGGCAATGAAGGGATAGAGTAAATCGGGTTGAATTAAACCCATTGAAGGTCATCCTGGAGCTTGTTTCCGAAATTCAGTAAGTTTCATCGGTTGAACCGTTAATACTTTTTTGAGTGCCTATTTCTTTGGTTATAAATGATGTGTAAGAATAGGAATTAAGGTGGTATCACGATCCCTTTTCGTCCTTAAAGAAGGATGAAAAGGGTTTTTTTATGAATATCTGATTTATAAATTTGCAGAATATTGCTTTCAGGAGATTAAATGATGGAAAATATTCAAGAAAATCAAATAAAAACGCAATTGTTACCTACCTACAATCCAAAAATTGTAGAAGATCATTGGTATCAATTTTGGATTGAGCATGACCTTTTTAAGGCAAGAGACCAGAAATCAGAGACCAAACCTTACTCGATTGTCATGCCTCCCCCGAATATCACCGGTTCTTTGCATATTGGTCATGCTTTGAACAACACCTTGCAAGATATCATGATTCGCTGGAAGAGAATGCAGGGCTATGATGTTTTATGGGTTCCCGGGACTGATCACGCTGGTATTGCTACTCAAAATGTGGTAGAAAGAGAAATTGCCAAAGAAGGAATGACCAGGTACGACCTGGGCCGTGAGAAATTTTTAGAACGTGCATGGCAGTGGCGTGAAAAGTATGGTTCAAATATTCTGAATCAGCTGAAGAAAATGGGGTGTTCCTGTGACTGGTCAAGGTTAAGATTTACCCTTGATGAAGGACTATCGAAGGCCGTCAGAAAAGTATTTGTTAGCCTATACCAGGAGGGTTTAATCTATCGATCGAATTATGTGATTAACTGGTGTCCTCGATGCCAGACGGCTTTAGCAGATATTGAAGTGGAACAAAGAGAAGAGAATGCTTTGCTTTACTATATTATTTATCCTTTAAAGGACTCAATCAAGGAGTATATCGTTGTTGCAACCACCAGGCCTGAAACCATGCTGGGTGACACGGCAATCGCGGTCAACCCAAACGATAAAAGATATAAGGATTATATCGGGAAAATTGCCATATTGCCACTGGTGGGAAGGGAACTGACTATCGTGGCAGACGATTATGTTGACCCGAACTTTGGAACTGGAGCAGTAAAAATAACGCCTGCTCATGATCTGAATGATTTTGAGCTTGGTCGCAGGCATCACCTTGAAGAGATCAATATCTTGAATGACGATGGTACGACGAATCAAAATGCAGGTAGTTATGCAAATCTTAGCGTCCAGGAATGTCGAGAAAAGGTACTGAGGGATTTAAAGGAAAAGGGTTATATGAAAAAGATAGAGGAGTACAGACATTCATTAGGCCATTGTTACCGTTGTGACACCGTGATTGAGCCCTACCTGTCTCAGCAGTGGTTTGTCAAGATGGCTAATCTGGCAAAACCAGCCATCGAAGCAGTGGAGAAGGGTAATACAAACTTTATACCCAAAAGATGGACCAAGGTATATTATGAGTGGATGTATAATATCAAAGACTGGTGTATTTCAAGACAGCTCTGGTGGGGGCACCGCATTCCGGTGTGGTATTGCCAGGATTGCGGTGAAATTATCGTACAAGTCGATGATCCAACGGAATGTCCAAAGTGCCATAGTAAAAATATCGTTCAGGACAAAGATGTTCTTGATACGTGGTTTAGCTCTGCTCTCTGGCCTTTTTCAACCTTAGGATGGCCTGATCAAAATTCTGATTTAGAAAAGTATTATCCGACTTCATTACTCATTACCGGATTCGACATTATCTTCTTTTGGGTAGCACGAATGATGATGATGGGAATTAAATTTCAAGAAGATATCCCATTCAGAGCAGTTTTCATTAACCCGCTCATCAAGGATATTGAAGGAAAGAAGATGAGTAAATCCAGGGGAAATGTAATCGATCCTTTGCTAATGATTGACCAGTATGGTGCAGATGCCCTGAGAATGACCCTGGCATCGTTAACGATTCAGGCAAATTATATTCGTCTATCAAAGGAAAAAATTGAAACATTCCGGAATTTTACGAATAAAATATGGAATGTTTCTCGTTTTTGCTTAACCCACTTGGAGGGTTTTGACCCGAAAGATTGTAAAATAGAAGATTTTGATTTCAATTTATTTGATCAATGGATCCTGGACCAGCTGAACATCACGGTAAAGAAGGTCACTGAATATTTAAATCAATATAAATTTAGCGATGCCGCCATGACGATCTATGAATTTACCTGGAACTACTTCTGTGATTGGTATATCGAATTAGTGAAAGACTCTCTTTATCGTAAAGATATAGATAAGTTAGAGAAGAGAAAAACCCAATATGTGCTATGGCATATTCTTGATAACATCCTTCGTTTGCTTCATCCTTTTATGCCTTTCATCAGCGAGGAAATATGGCAAAAAATCCCTCATAAAGAATTGAGTATTTCTATTTCTCCATGGCCGGAATATAAAAAAGAAAAGTTAAAAAAGGACATCGAAGAGAAGGTTTCGATTATCCAGGGAATGATCAAGACCATTCGTAATATTAAAGCGGAAATGAATATCCCTCTTACCAAAGAAATTGATACCCATATCAGGGTCATTAAATCTGCCAAGAAGGAACTGATTCAGGAATACTGGCCGTACATCAAAAAATTAGCGCACGTTCATTCTTCAATCATTGAAAGCTCGCTGGAGAAGCCTGCTTATTCAGCCACTGGAGTATTGGAAGATATTGAAATATTTGTACCCTTGAAAGGAGTCATTGATTTGGAATCAGAAGTCCAGAGATTAGAGAATAAATTAACCAAAGTTGAAAAAGAAATGACTCTGATTAATAAGAAACTGAAAAACATTGATTTCATTCAAAAAGCACCTGAAGATATCATTCAAAAGGAACGAATAAAAATAAAAGAATTAACGGATGTATGGAATTTAATTGATAAAAATCTCAAAGCCTTAAAGTCATTATGAAGCAATATTTAAAAGTTATAGATTATATCTACAATTTAAATAAATATGGAATTAAGCTTGGCTTAAATAATATTACTTATCTGTTATCCTTGTTAGGTAATCCGCATTTAAAGATGAAGATTATCCATATCGCAGGCACAAATGGAAAAGGTTCTACCTCGGCAATCTTATCATCGATATTAAAAAATTCCCGATACAAAGTAGGTTTGTACACCTCTCCGCATTTGGTATCCTTTCAGGAAAGAATGATGATCAACGGGAAAATGATATCCAGAAAAGACATTATTCGATTACTCGAGAAGATGGAAACTGCGATTCAGAAAGTGGCAATCACAGAGGGATACCAGCACCCTACTTTTTTTGAAGTCATTACTGCCATGGCATTCTTATATTTTTATGAAAAGGATGTTGACTTTGCAGTCATGGAAGTCGGTTTGGGAGGAAGGCTTGATGCCACGAATGTTGCCCAATCTCTAATTTCAATCATCACGCATATTGACTTTGACCATATGGATAAGCTAGGAAATACTTTAACTGAGATTGCTTATGAAAAGGCATCCATTATCAAAAAAAATACATGGGTAATTAATGCAAAACAGTCAAAAGATGCAAATGAAGAGATTAAAAGAATGGCGATTGAAAAAGAATCTACCATTTATTCATTCGGCCAGGAGATCAAAGCAAAATTACTGACTTCCAGTTTGGAGGGGAATGATTTTGATTATTCGGGGATATACCATCACTGGAAAAGCCTTCATGTTCCCTTAATTGGCGAATATCAG
Organism: Candidatus Atribacteria bacterium; assembly: GCA_016934875.1. GTDB lineage: Bacteria > Atribacterota > Phoenicimicrobiia > Phoenicimicrobiales > Stramentimicrobiaceae > JAFGSC01. Next base: position 8,409 of record JAFGSC010000002.1, on the reverse strand, counting down.
TTAGAGAATGCCTCGATGGCTATTGCTGCCGCTGAGCTTATTGATCATATCGGGTATCCAATTCATGAACAAGATATACGGAGGGGTTTAAAAAATAGTCGATGGCCGGGACGTTTTGAAATCATTCAAGAGAGACCCACCGTTATTTTGGACGGAGGGCATAACCCCGATGGGGTGCAGAATTTCATGAAAAATTTGAAGAGATTATTTCCTGAAAAAAGAATGATTGCTGTTTTAGGAATATTTCAAGATAAAGATTATCCGCGCATTATTCAAAGCATCGTTCCCTATGTAAACCAGGTTGTTCTGACGATGGCTCAACATGTCCGTGCAACTCCTACTCATATACTGGCGAAGGAAGCGGAACATTACATCTCTGCTGGCCAGATTACTGAAAAGAGTACTGTAACTGCTGCCATAGCAGAAGCCTTCCATATTGCAAAAGAAGATGACGTCATCTGTATTACCGGGTCACTCTATACCGTCGGAGAGGCAGAAGAATATTTTCTGAAAAGGAAAAAAGAAAACAAAGGACATCTGTAAGTATGTTCAGTCTTTCAAGGCAAGAAAAAATTGTTTTTTTGTTAATTGTATTCATTTTATTGGCAGTATTTGGATGGAAAATATTCAGTAAGGGAAGAAATACAATTACCATTATTCCTTCAACGGGAGAGGGGGAAATTGCTTCTGATCAAGAAACTGAAAAAATAACCGATGAGTCATTTTGTATAGTTCATATCTCAGGAGCAGTCTCTCATCCAGGGGTATATCAACTTGAAGAAGGGGATCGAGTTATCGATGCAGTTACCATAGCCGGAGGTGCATTGGAAAAGGCCAATCTAGACGCAGTCAATCTAGCTGCACGTATTTGTGATGGGCAAAAAATTGTAATTCCCTTTGTATTAGATAACGCTGAGATGCTGTTAAATAGCACAAACCGATCCAATCCAGAATATCAAAAGTTCAATAGCGGTGTTGATCAAAATAGTGATTTAATCAATATTAATACCGCTCCTGCCGTACAGTTAGAAAACCTGCCTGGTATCGGTACGGTTCTTGCCAATCAGATCGTTGAATACCGAGAAAGAAACGGTATGTTCAGGTCTATTGAAGAGGTGATGAATGTTCCAGGAATCGGAGAAAAAAAGTTCGAAAGTATCAGGGAACACATCTCTGTCTATTAATCACAAACACAGCTTATCCTATTTAAAAAAGCCGCTGTTTTCAATCCTACTGTGCTATATTGTGGGAATTCTACTCCAGAACCAGTTCAGGTATCTTGATGAAAAGTGGTTGTTCTTACTATGTTTGGTTATTTCAATTTCATCCTTTTTATCTTTTAAAAAAAATTGGAAAATCAGTACATTTTTATTGTTCTTATTCTTTATACTGATTGGTATGTTCAATACCTCTTTTCGCTTGCATCCAGGAGATTTTCAAAGCATCGCCCGCTTTGAAGGCCAGCAGGGATTGATATTTGGTAAGATTTCACAGGTAGAGGTAAAACAAAACGGAATCTATGAAGAAATTCAGGTCAAGTTAAATTCCTTTCAGACAAAAGGTCATCAATATTCAGCGCAGGGTAATATCCTGCTGAAAGTCTATGGTGACCAGCTTTCTTTAAAATATGGTGATTACATCAGTGCTGAGGTGACTATAGCGAAGCCAGCATTGCCGGGAAATTTCGGAGAGATGAATTATGGTGACTATTTGGCGAGGCACAATATTTTTTATACTGATAGCGTTGAAAGCCAACAGGTACAAGTCATAGGTCATTACCAGGAAAGGAATTTATTTAGTGTTATTCAAGCGTTAAAATCGATAATCAATCAAAAGATTCATCAAATCTATCCGCTTCCTTTCAGGGGACTCGTTCAAGCAATCGTCACCGGAGATCGAACAGAAATTTCTCAAAAATGGTTAAAATTTTTTCAGGATGCAGGTGTCATGCATATTCTTGCTATTTCAGGTTTACATGTTGGCATCCTGGGTATGGCAATATTTTTCTTTTTTCAGCTGGTACCAAAGAAGTGGTTAAAGGATGCCTATAAATATGCGATGGCTATCATCATCTTGTTAGGATATGCTGCTATGACAGGCTTTGCTCCATCTGCAACCAGGGCTACAATTATGTTCATTATGATTCTAATAGGTAAATATCTTAATCGTCCTTACCATCTATACAATAGCATTTATTTTGCAGCAATGGTCATTTTATTGTGGCAGCCGCTATACCTTTTTGATGCCGGATTTTTACTTTCTTTTATCGTGACATTCTCTATCATCTACCTTGCTCCAATCGTTGAAGAAAAATGCTCTTGCTTACCAGGTTTTCTAAATAAATCATTGTCTGTTTCTGTTTCTGCCTGGTTAGGTATGGCTCCGTTATCTGTTTATTTTTTTTACCAACTCTCTTTTATAGCCATTTTTTCTAATCTTTTTATTGTTCCCCTGATCGGAATCATCCTTGTATTATCAATGATTTCAATAATTATCTCATTCTTTTTTCAACCTTTGGCAATATTTGTTGCATCCATGAATAAAGTTCTTATATCGTTTTTACTATACTTGGGGGAGGAATTGTCTTCGATACCCTTTGCTTATCAATATTTTAAGCAACCTAAAATCTATATGATTGCCCTGTATTACCTGATCGTCTTTTTTCTTTTTTATACCATTGATTTCTGGTCAGGGTATAGTTTTATTCAGAGAAAAAAGGCATTCTGGACCCTAAGTATTTCTATATTATTTTTTATTACTGTTCCAATGATTTTTGTTTCTTCATGCTTAGAGGTTCATTTTATCAATGTAGGAGAAGGGGATTGTATTTTGATTCTAACACCTGAAAGGCAAAATATTTTAATTGATGGGGGAGGCACTCCATTTAGTGATTTTGATGTTGGTAAAAGCACTGTGATCCCATATTTAAGAAGAAATGGCATCAATACAATCGATTTGCTTATCCTGTCACACCCGGATTTAGACCACTTGGAAGGATTACTGTCTGTTTTAAAAGAAATGGAAGTTCACCTGGTCCTTGATGGCGGCATTCCAAGTTCTCATCAGTCCTACCTTGAATTTAAAAAAATGATCCTTGAAAATGAAGATATTCAATACTCTCCAATAAACGAAGGGGATACTATCAAAATAGAGAAGGAGCTGGATTTTCTGGTCTTAAATCCAAAAAAAACATTTCCATTGATTCATGACGAAAATCATTTGAATAACAACTCAGTTGTGTTAAAATTACGATATAAAAAAAGCAGCTTTTTATTTACCGGAGATATTGAAGGAATTGTTGAAAATCATTTATTATCATGGGAGAAAACCTTAAAGAGCGATATTTTAAAAGTTCCTCACCATGGCAGCAACAGTTCTACAACATTATCTTTTCTTGAAGCAGTGCAGCCAAGCACTGCTGTTATTTCAGTGGGTAAGAACCATTTTGGACACCCTCATGAAGAAATTGTTCAAAGGTTAAAAGAGGAATGTCAAAAGTTATTACGGACTGACTTAAATGGTACAGTGTTAATTAAAAGCTTTGGTGATCAAGAATATTACATCAGCACTTTAAGGTAATCGATGGATGAATAAATTTGCAGAATTTGATTTTTTTCAACTTCAGAAAGACATTAGCCATGAATTACTCAAGCCCGTTTATCTGATTTACGGTGAAGAAGAGTATTTGCATGATATGATTTTAGGCGCTTTTAAAGAAAGGCTTCAAAAAGAAGGTCAAGACTTCAACTATGAATTATTCCACTCTGAAAATGTCAAGCCGGGTGATTTTATCGATGCGGTCAGCAATTTAACTTTAGGAGCAAAGAAACGGTTCATTGTCCTTAAAAATATTGAACAGTTAAAAAATTCTTATGCAAAAAAGATTGAATTTACCCTGAATCATTTATCTTTTAAAGACAATGATCGATTAATGCTGTTTTTCAGCTTGAGCAAAAAATTACCCACGAATATATCCATTGATAAAATCAGGGAAAACGGCGTGATTGCCCATTTACAAAAACCAAAGCTATCCCAAGTCAGGCAATGGATTCAAATGAAGTGCCGTGAAAATAAAAAAACGATCACGTCAGAAGCAGTATATTATTTACAAATTTCAACGGATAATGATTTAGGAAAGATCAGAAATGAAATAGAGAAAATATTCTGCTACCTTGGTGAAACTCAAAACATGATTGATAAAGAAGTTGCCAGTAAAATGGTTTATGGAATGGCAGGCGGGAATATCTTTGATTTTGTAGATGCCGTCGGTGAAAGGAAAAAAGAAAAAGCCTTGTCTTTATTGAAAGTATTGGAAGATGAGGAAGTCCATCCGTTATCAATACTCGCAATGATATCGAGACAAATCAAGTTGATCCTGCAGGTAAAAATAAATGAAGGGAAAAATGAAAAAATGAAGGGAGAATTAAATCTCCCTTCATTTGTGATTCATAAATTGATCAGCCAATCCAAAAATTACCAATTGGCTGAATTAAAGAATATTTTCCAATATTTAATGGATGCCGAAGAAAAAATAAAAACAGGATATTTTGATCCTGTTTTGGTTTTGGAACAGCTCATCATTAAGATCGTAATATAAATAGTAATAATAATAATGAATTATTTCTTTTCTTCAACCGGAGTTTGTTCATTTTCTTTGTTTTGATCAAAAATATGGAGTTTTTTAGACAGCAGGGATTTTTTCCGGGATACAGTGTTTTTAGCCAGTATTCCTTTTTGAGCAGCTTTATCCAGGGTCGATACACATTGCTGGTAAGACTTGTGAACGTCTTCGACAGACCCGCTGATCAGTAAATTATCATATTTTTTAATGAGCGTTTTGACTTTTGATTTATAAGCAGAATTTCTCTGACGTTGCAGTTCTGAGATTTTAACTCTTTTAATCGCTGATTTTATAATAGGCATAATTTTATCCTTTCTAAGAAATTTACTGGTAAATTTTAACATCTTTTTCTGTTAAAATCAAGATAATTATCTAAACAAGTGTTAAGTAAAAATTAAAGAGGCTTAAAATGACCGATGGCAATCTACGATTAGCTAAATATACTGGAATTGTCATGTTCGCAACACTCCTGTGCCGTATTTTGGGTCTGGGTAGAGAAATTGTCATATCGAATCTATTTGGAGCAGGCCTTGAAACGGATGCTTTTTTTGTAGCCTTTATGATTCCGAATTTGCTCAGGAGTTTTCTAGGCGAAGGAGCCTTAAACAGTACTTTTATTCCCATTTTTTCGGATTACCTTACCCATAAAGATCAAAAAAAGGCGGAACTTTTTGCCAGCAATATTTTAAATATCCTAGTCATCACATTATTCATCGTTATTTTTTTGGGAGTTTTAGGTGCCCCTTGGATTGTGGACCTTATTGCAGCTGGCTTTAAACAAAATCCGGAAAAGTTTGCGTTAACTATTCGGCTTACCAGGATGATGTTCCCTTATATTTTTTTTGTAGCCATTGCTGCATTGTTTATGGGAATCTTAAATACCTACAGAAGATTTTTTATTCCTGCAATAGCACCAGCAATGCTTAATATTGGCATGATTTTCTTTGCCATATATTATACCAGGGAAATAGGAATTTTCAGTCTTGCATTAGGTGTATTGGCAGGAGGACTAGCCCAAGTTTTAATTCATGTTCCTGCACTTGTAAGGGATCATTTTCAATACCGATGGATCATCCAATGGAACGATCCCGGGGTGAAAAGTTTTTTTCACCTTTTCATACCGGCAATTTTAGGTTTGGCAATTGACAGGATCAATTTTGTCGTTGATCGTATTATTGCCTCCTATCTATCACACGGAAGCATATCTGCTTTATACTATGCAAACAGGTTGATGCAATTTCCATTAGGTGTTTTTGGAATAGCTCTTTCTGTTGCTATACTGCCTACGATCTCAAGATATGTCTCAAAAAATCAAATCAACGAAATGAAGGACACTTTCTGTTATGGAATGAAAATCTTGTCTTTTTTTATTTTACCCTCTACTGTGGCCTTGATTGTTCTTAGCCATCCTGTGATTCGATTATTTTATGAACATGGCGTATTTAGCTCTAAGGACACAAGGATGACCGAGGTTGCCTTGGTAAGTTATACCGTTGGATTATTTGCTACTGCTGCATTAAGGTTAGTGATTAATGCTTTTTATGCCTTAAAAGATACCCGTACACCTCTTAAAATTGGTTCTCTGATTGTTATGATCAATATTATCCTGGACCTTATTATGGTACGCTATTTAGCTCATGCAGGCATCGCTCTAGCCACATCGATTGCCGCAATACTGCATTTCATCACCCTTAGTATCTATCTTAACAAAAAAGTAAATGGCATTTATAATAGAGAATTGTATATTTTCTGGTGGAAAATATCTTTACTTTCTTTATTGATGGGTATTTGTTGCTGGCTGATTGCAACTTATTTTAGCTTGGCTTTTGACTTGAACAATAAAATCGTTCAAATTAGCCAAGTCATGATATCGTCATCTTTGGGATTAATTGTATATTATTTTGGTGGTATAATGATGGGTATCCCAGAATTTAAGAATATGAAGAGTACAATTCGAAAACTATTCAAAGGAAGAATACAGGAAGAAGATAATCATGACTAAGATAGAATATATACGTAATTTTTCCATTATTGCCCATATCGATCATGGAAAATCCACGATAGCTGACCGAATATTAGAGGTCACCGAAACCATTAGTGAAAGAGAAAGAAGAAACCAAGTACTGGATGACATGGATTTAGAAAGGGAGAAAGGCATTACGATAAAATCAAAGGCAGTTCGACTGCTATATAATGCAGATAATGGCCGTCAATATACCTTTAATCTCATTGATACTCCGGGACATGTCGACTTTTCTTATGAGGTATCCAGAAGTTTGGCTGCGTGTGAAGGAGCACTACTGGTGGTTGATGCTGCCCAGGGTGTACAGGCACAAACCATTGCGAATGCCCAAATGGCTTTGGAAAATCACTTAACAATCATACCTGTTATCAATAAAATCGATTTACCGACTGCAAATCCGGAAAAGGTAAAAGAGGAGATCAAAAAGATTAAAGGCCTGGAAAATAGTACTATATTTCTTGCAAGTGCAAAAGATGGTACCGGTATCAAAGAAATCCTTGAAGCCATCGTGAAGATCATACCCTATCCTAGTGGGAGTTATCATAAACCATTGCAGGCTTTAATTTTCGATTCGATTTATAGCTCTTACCAGGGTTCAATCATTTATATCAGGGTGGTAAACGGAACTTTAAAAACCGGAATGAAGATACAGACCATGTCTAATAAAAAAAGCTATGAAGTGACCGAGATAGGTATTTTTCACCCTAAAAAGAAAAAAATTGACCAGCTTTCTGTGGGAGAAGTAGGTTATTTGGCAGCAGGGTTTAAAGATATTTCTATGACTAAGGTAGGAGATACGATTACAGATGCCGAGAATCCCTCGGAAAGCAGCTTGCCTGGATACAAAAAAGTGGTTCCGGTCGTTTTTTGTAGCCTTTATCCTGTTGAGAATGATGATTATGAAAATTTAAAGGCTGCATTAGAAAAGCTAAGCCTGAATGACTCTGCCATCAGCTTTATTCCTGAAAATTCACCTGCCTTAGGGTTTGGATACCGATGCGGCTTTTTGGGTTTACTGCATATGGAAATCATTCAGGAAAGGCTGGAAAGAGAATATAACATCAAGCTCATCGCTACTACACCCAGTGTTTTATACCGTGTTCACTTAAAAAATAATCAAGTCATCGAAATTAACAATCCTTCCATTTTTCCTGAGAGCAGTCTTATTGATTTTATCGAAGAGCCGAATATTCAATTGACATTGGTATTGCCCAGTCAATTTTTAGGTGGCATTATGGAACTTATTCAGGAAAGAAGAGGGCTATTCAAAAATTTAGAATATTTAGATAAAGACCGGGCACGCTTAAACTACCATTTGCCTCTCAATGAAATCATGCTAGATTTTTACGATCGGATGAAATCCATCAGTAAAGGTTACGCCACGATGGACTATCAAATCATTGGTTATCAGCAAGCTCCTTTAATTAAAGTAGATATATTGGTAAATCAGGATATCGTTGATAATCTATCTTTTATAGCTCATAAAGATAAGGCATACGATCGAGCTCGTAAACTCGTTGATCATCTTAGGGAAGTTATTCCAAGGCAATTATTCGAAGTACCGATTCAAGCAAAGATCAATCAAAAGATTATTGCTCGTGCCACTGTAAAAGCTTTAAAGAAAAATGTATTGGCAAAATGCTATGGGGGGGACATTACCAGAAAAAGAAAATTACTTGAAAAACAAAAAGAAGGCAAGAAAAGAATGAAGAGAATAGGAAAAGTCGAAATACCCCAGGAAGCTTTTATGAGTGTATTAAAAATT
>JAFGSC010000014.1 GCA_016934875.1 Candidatus Atribacteria bacterium | reverse complement strand
TCTCTGATTTCTCTGTTTCTTATCCTTATCGCAATAAGATAAAATTTTCTAGCATATTGTTAATTTTCTTTGAAGAATTTTTTAGTGTAGCAGTTCTTTCATAATCGGGACCAAGGATAATAATCTTCACTTTCTATTAAATGAAGGAAATATTTATACTCAACATCAATAATCTTACAACCTATTCCAGTGATTCTTTTCAGGATAACAAGATTACCTTGTATCATCATGTTTCATGTTATTATAACCTCATTGTAGTCAGATAAGTCCCACTTTTGATTAACACTCAAATATACTGGGATCCAATCCTCTCAAATAATTTGCCAAATTCTAGGTTACATTGCCTGGAATTATAAAAATAATGGCATTTTAATAAAAAGGTGCGCATGCTATTTTACGTTAGAGAGGAATTAAGACAATTTTGTTATTTCCGTAAATCAAGATTGGCAAGGTATTGGTATGCGAACAGAGAGTAAATTGCAGATCCTTTATCTAATACATCTTCATCAATATCAAATTTGGGGTGATGATGGGGAAATATAATTCCTTTTTCCTCATTTCTTATTCCGAGAAATAAAAACAGCGTTTTCGCTTTCCTCGCATAAAAGGAGAAATCTTCTCCTATCATGGTCATCTTGGGCTCGACAACATTACCTAACGAACTTAATACAGACTTTGCAAATAAAGCTAAATTTTCATCATTAATCACAGGTGGTGAAGTTTTAGCAAAAATTTCAAATTGTGCACTACAGTTCATCGCTTTTGCATATCCTTTTGTAATTTCTTTCATTCTTTTAATGATAAAATTTCTAACATCCAAATTCACTGCCCTCACTGTCCCTAACATATAGGCATTTTCAGGGATTACATTAAAAGCTTCCCCGCTATCAATACTTGTAATACTCAAAATAGCGGGCTCAAAAGTGGATACTTCTCGAGAGATGATCTTTTGATATGCATTCACCATATCAACTAGAGCAGATATAGGATCAATGGTTTTTTCAGGTTCTGCTGCATGACCTCCTTTACCTTTTAAGTGTATTTTAAAGGAGTCTACCGAAGCCATTAGAGGACCTGGTTTGACTCCTATTGCACCGGAAGGTAAATTTGCCCATAGATGCATCCCAAAAATGGCATCAATATTATCTAGTAGAGATGATTCCACAACTTTTTCAGCACCCCAACCACCTTCTTCAGCCGGCTGAAATATAAGCTTGACAGTACCGTTGAGATTTTCCCTTATAGAAGATAGAATTCTAGCTGCACCAAGCAACATAGCGATATGCCCATCATGTCCACAGGCATGCATTTTTCCCTCTACTTTTGAAGTATAAGATTTTCCGGTAGCTTCTTTAATAGGAAGTGCATCCATATCCGCTCTCAAGGCAACTGTTCTGCTATCTTTACCTTTTAATATCCCAATTACGCCAGTATCCGCAACCTTACTTATGTCAAATCCCAAGGAAATAAGCTCTTTGGATACAATCCCTGAAGTCCTTTTTTCTTCAAACTTTAGCTCAGGATGCATATGAAAATCTCTTCTTTTATCAATAATATACGACTTTAAGTCTTTTGCTGTTTTAATGATTTTTTCATCAATACTATTCACGGCTTCCTCCTCAGTGATCATACCTTTGGGCATCCACTTTTTTGCCAAACTTATTGATATGAATAAAATAATAGATTCCAAATAGAGCAAAACCAAATATTCTTACATATAAAACTCCAGAAATAATTGCAATTGATGCAATGAAAAAAAGAATTCGCTCATAAATAGATAATCTAACTCTTAGAAAACCTATAACAGCAACAGATAAAGAATATAATGCTACTAGAGCACTGACTATTTCATAGATAAAACTACTCCATGAGAAATTAATAAGTAATAGAACTGGATGATATACAAACATAAAAGGTAATAAAAAACCTGCTACACCAAGACCAAAACCTGTTAGTGCTACTTTTGTTGGCTGAGATTTTGCTATAGCTGCAGCAGTGTAAGAAGTCAAAGCAACGGGGGGAATAACTGCAGACATGGTACCATAATAAAATGCAAAAAAATGAGCTATAAGTGGATCAATTCCCAGCATCAGTAATGCAGGTGCTGCTACTGTCACTGTAATGATATAACAGGCAGCAGCTGGAAGTCCCATGCCAAGTATTATCGCTGTTAGCATACAAAGGACAAGAGTTGGCAACAAGCGTCCCCCGGAGAAACCTAAAATATTCTGTCCCACAGTTTGCCCTATTCCAGTCATACTGACAACTGCTATAACGTAACCCACAACAGCACAGACAACGGCTATACTAATTGCACCTTTAGCACTCATATCAAGTGCGATGATAATATCTTTAGGTGAAAGCCGTGTCTCTTTACGGATATAACCTACAACGATTATCAGGACATTACTCACCAGAGATGCGATTAATGGACTAAAACCCATAACGATTAATGTGACAAGAATGATAAGAGGCACTGCCATATGTCCCTTCTTTTTTATTATTTCTTTTATCTTCGGCAATTTCTCTTTTGGTAAACTGGTGAGATTCCATTTTAAAGCACCCAAATCAACCATATGATATAGGGTGTAATAAAATAAAATAGCTGGTATAAATCCAGCATACATAATCTTAAGATAGGGAATTCCCAAGAAAGAACTCATAATAAATGCAGCTGCTCCCATAACAGGGGGCATTAAAATTCCACCCGTAGAAGCTATTGCCTCTACCGCTCCTGCGAAATGTGCCTTATATCCAATTTCTTTCATTAAAGGTATGGTAAAACTACCGGTTGTTACAACATTTGCCTGAGAACTTCCACTAATTGTACCTGTCATAGCACTCGCAATGACGGCTATTTTTGCAGGTCCGCCTCTCTTACTCCCCGCAAGTGCTGTTGCAAAATCATTAAAAAACTGTGATGCTCCACTCACTTTAAGAAAATTGGCGAAAAGTATAAACATAAATACATATGAAGATGAAACCATAACAGCAATTCCTGGTATACCTTCATCTGTCATCGTCATTCTTATCATAATTCTACGAAAATTAAACCCTTGATGAGAAAATGGTTCAGGAAAGTAAGGCCCAAAATAAGCATAAACAAGAAATCCTATAGACAGCAGAGTTAAGGGTAAACCAACGACTCTTCTAGAGGCCTCAATAACCAAAATCATAAGAGATATACCATATATATAATCCATTAAATTAGGAGAAAGCAAAGATTTGATCAGCCTACTATAACTTAAGGGAAAATAGATAGCAATGACAAGCATCCAAATAGAAAAGACCCAATCTAGAAGACTAGGACCATCTTTCCGAGATCTTGATGTAGCCGGATAATACAAAAAAGCCAGTGACATGAAAAGGGAAACATGAATAATATTCCTTTCTATAACGATCGTTAAGCCATAGCTGTTCATCCAGATGTGAAGCAGAGATATAAATACACCTAATATCGTTGCATACAAAGCAATTGTGCCATTAAGTATTCGTGTGTTTGCTTCCATTTCTATTAGGTTTTTATTCATGATTTTTCCCCAAATAAAAACTGCGGCAACAGCTTTCGCCGTTACCGCAGTCAAAATACTCTCTTATTTCATTTCGGGTGGAATTAAATCACCTGGGATATTTATACCATGATCTTTATAAAATTTAACTGCTCCAGCATGTAAAGGTGCTCCACTTAAACCCTCGATGGCACCCTCTAAACTCAAGAAAGTCAAAGAATGATGTTGTTTTTTCATTTCTTCCAATCCTTTCAAATACATTGCATCAAGCATGCTGTAAACAATATCTTCAGGCATATCTTGTTCAACCAGCAAAGCGCTAGGATTAGCTGCTACTTGTAAATCTCGATCCTGACCAGGATAGGTGTCCTTTTCGATAACTCCACGAACATAGAAAGGAGCTGCTTCATGCAATCTAGCCAATTCTTCATCGCTAAATTCTAAAATATCTATCTCTACCCTCCCCGCGTATGCCTGTGAAACTGCACTCGTAGGAATACCAGCAGCAAGATAGGCAGCATCTATCAATCTATCTTGAAGTGCCTGTACAGAATCACCATATGACATGTACTCTGGAATGATATCATCAAATGTTAAACCAGCGGTGGCTTTTAAGATGATCCGTGAATAAAAATAGCTTCCTCCTGCAGGACCTACCGCTACTTTTTTGCCTTTTAGGTCTTTCCAACCTTCTATACCTATGCCCTTTCTGTAAATTATTTGGGTCATTTCAGGCCACAAGGCTGTCATATACCTGATATTTTTAATCGCCTTGCCTTCAAAATCCTGGGAACCGGTATAAGCCCAGTTGGAAGGAGCACTTCCCACGATAGCCATTTGAGCTTCTTTGTTCCTTAACATTTCTAAATTTTCTAAACTTCCTCCTGATGCTTGAGCAGACCACTTGTATCCACTATCACCTAAATACTCATTAAAAGTACTTGCGATGATAGCACCTGCCGGGTAAAAAGTTCCTCCAGTAGAACCAGTAGAAATACTAACATATTTCATTTGAGCTAAACTAGCGCTGCCGGTAAAAATAAATATTATAACCAGAATCAGTAAAGAAATACCAAACCTTTTCATTTTTTTCCTCCTATTAATATTTTATCATTATATTTTAAAGAATAATTATCATATCCTTTAAATAAAGTCAATATAATCAATAAATTGTCAAATATTGTTGTATAATTTTCTTTTAGTATTTAGTATAGTGAGTTTATATCTGATCAAGATGCATTGTTTTTATAAGCAAAATTTCCATGACGGCTATGTTTTAAAATCCCACTTTAGAAAGTATTTTATTTTCTTTTTCAATGGCTAATGATTCGAGTAACTGTACTTTTTCTGTTGTCTCGTTTACAAACGTTTCATCTTTAATTGATTGTAAATTGATTTTCACATTATATAATGCCCCGAGTGTTGCACTCCTTGCCATGATCGCTGCAACTGCTCCATCACTAATCGCATTCTTATTCCCCATTTCTACAACTTTTGCAATGACATCCATGAATTGAACTACATCTTCTGCTACCTCAAGAGGGACTAAGGCAGCTTCCTTGAATTCCTCCTGGATAACTCCCTTTCTATGATCTATCTCTTCCTGCGTATTTTTAGGCAATTTAAAAGCGCTCATTACCTGGCTAAATACCTCGGCATCTTTATCGATATCCTTTAAAAACTTCTCCCGATAATGAGACGATTCTTGAGATATTTTTTCCATCTCATCATTGACTGTTTCAAAACCTTTCTTCCCTATGGTAAGATTTGCTACCATCTCAGTTAAAGCAGAGGCAAGGCTTGCACTTAAGGCAGCAACGCTTCCTCCTCCCGGAACCGGGGCAGAAGAAGATAGTTCTTTTAAAAATTCATTGACACTTTTATCTCCTAACATATTTTTGTTCTTTCCTTTCTTTATCAAATACAATCCTGCCCTTCTTGATCACTTTTTCTACACAACTCACTCCTAAATGATAGGGAATATAATGATAAGAAGGAAATTCCAGGATGATAATATCCCCTTGTTTCCCAACATCAATACTTCCAATGGTTTTTTCCCTATTTAAAGCAGCTGCCCCATTGATCGTTAAGGCAGAAACAGTCTCCTCCACAGTCATATCCATATAAATCGTAGCTAAAGCAAAGATTAGAGGAATTGATTCAGTATAACAACTTCCTGGATTCATATCACTAGCTAAAGCGACAGCACATTCTTTTTCTATCATAGTTCTTGCTTTGGGATAAGGTTCTTTTAAACTAAAGGCTGTACCAGGTAACAAAGTTGCAATAACACCGGCTTGGCTTATTTTTTCTATTCCTTTTTCCGAAGCCTTTAATAAGTGGTCAGCAGAAACAGCTCCTAATTCAGCCGCCAATTCTGCTCCACCAAAGGGCACAATTTCATCAGCATGGAGTTTAACTTTCATTCCCCTCTTTTTTGCTTCCAATAATAACCTTCTGGATTGTTCTATTGAAAACACATTTTTCTCACAAAAAACATCACAAAATTCTGCCAGCTTTCTTTCTACGACAATAGGAAGTACTTTGATAATGATATCATCAATAAACTGGTCCTCTTTACCCTTATTATACTCCTCAGGTAATACATGAGCCCCTAAAAAAGTCTTTACGATGCTTATAGGGTGTGTTCTATCCAATTCTTCCATGACTTCTAATTGTTTTATCTCCGTTTCGCAATCAAGTCCATATCCGCTTTTCCCTTCAACAGTCGTCACCCCAAAAGAAAGCATAGAATCTAACCTTTTAAGCCCTTCCTGAAACAATTCTTTCTTGGAAGCTGCCCTGGTAGCTTTAACTGTATTTAAAATACCCCCTCCTCTTTGCATAATATCCATGTAGCTTATTCCGTTTAATCTCCAGCAAAATTCTTCTGCCCTATATCCCCCAAATACAAAATGAGTATGAGAATCCACAAACCCGGGTAAAACCGACTTGCCAGAGGCATCAATAACTTCATAACTTTCTCCATTGAACCTTTCTGAAATTTCCTTACTTTTGCCTACAGCTTTAATGATTCCCCCTTCAATAACTAATGCACCATTCGGGATAACCTTTAAATCAGACATTTCTTTGCCCTTTTTAGCGCTAAAGCCACTGCAAGTTACTATTTCCGAACAATTCTTAATCAATAGATTCCCTTGATCGATCATTTTACTCAGTCATCCTTACTTCTAAAATCTGCTCTGTAGAAAATTTTTCTAAACCAAGATAATAAGCTGCCGAATTAACTAAAGACTCCAATGGGGCAAAACCAACAATTTCACTTCCTATCACATTCACACCAAACCGCTTTGCCTCAATTCTGACCAATTCAAAAGCCCGGTAAAGAGGCGTTTTAGTATAATCAGTCATATTGATAGACACTTGAACAATGCCTCTTTCTTTTAGTGCAACACCTATTGCCTTACAGTACCTCAAACCACCATTTTTATGCCTGATACTTCTGGCAATGTGATTGGCTATTTCCAAGTTGTTCGTATTCAGATTGATATTATATGCAATCAACGGTTCCCTAGCACCAACAGCAGTCACTCCGGCAGTTGGGTGAATTTTGGTGGAACCATAGTCCGGTTTCCACTCCGGCTTTTTTATTTTTTCACTCATTCCTTCAAACTCACCTTTTCGAATTTCCGAAAGATTTTCGCGATTAGATAAAGTTGCCGATTTCTCGTATAGAAATACAGGTAAGTTATACTTATCGTATACTATTCTTGCTACCTCTTTCGAAAGGGAAATTGCCTCATCTATACTGAAATTCTTGATAGGTATAAAAGGAACAACATCGATAGCCCCCATGCGAGGGTGCTGACCTTGGTGTTTTCTCATGTCAATCACTTCTATAGCCACACCCATGGATTCGATAATCGCTTCTTTCAAAGGTTCAGGTTCTCCTATAACAGTTACAACTAGACGGTTATAATCTTCATCTCTTTCATATCCCAACAACTTAATCCCCTTTTTATGTTTCAGAGGGTCTACAATTTTTTCTATCTTGGTTAAATCTTTTCCTTCACTAAAATTAGGAACACATTCCACAATTTGCTTTTTCTTTTTCATTTCGTTTTCTAACCTTTTCTAGAAATAAATTCACCATTTAATTAATTAATTTCTTGATTAAATCTTCATCAACCAAATAAGGAAGGGTAATATGATCGCCTGCTTTGTTTTCTATATTATGCTTAAGAGCAGTTTCCATAGCATGTTCATTTCGAGCCCAGGAACGTCTGGCTACACCCCCTAAAACATCCCAAGATATTGCTTTCATAATGATTGTATCTACCTTTTCACTACCATCAAGCACTAAACCAAAGCCGCCATTGATCGCTTTACCAATGCCAACTCCACCGCCATTGTGTAAAGTTACCATCGTCATTCCCCTGGCAATATTACCCGCAAAACACTGAATTGCCATATCTGCAGTTATATTGCTACCGTCTTTAATATTGGCAGTTTCCCTATAAGGAGAATCTGTTCCCCCAGAATCATGATGATCTCTACCTAACATAACAGGACCAATTTCTCCCTTTCTAACCATTTCGTTAAATTTTAGGGCAATATTAATCCTTCCCATAGCATCTTGGTATAAAATCCTCGCTTGGGTCCCAACGACTAATTGATTTTTCTCAGCATTTTTGATCCAGAAATAATTATCTCTATCCTGAAACCTTCGATTAGGGTCAATGCATTCCATGGCTGCTTTATCCGTTTTGACCAAATCTTTATGCTGACCACTTAAACAAACCCACCTGAAGGGTCCATAACCATAATCAAACAATAGTGGGCCCATGATGTCTTCTACATAAGAAGGAAAGATAAAACCATCATTTGGATTTTCCCCATTTTTACAAATTTCTTTGACTCCTGCATCAAAAACGGCTTTCATAAAACTATTTCCGTAATCAAAGAAATATGTACCCCGATTGACAAGGATCTTGACTAATTCAAAATGATGGCTTAGTGACTGATTCACTAATTTGACGAATTTCACCTTATCCGACTTAAGGGTTTGTGTTCTTTCTTCAAAAGTCAACCCTTGAGGACAGTACCCTCCTTCATAAGGTACATGGCAAGAGGTTTGATCTGACAACAAATGAATTCTGATATTTTGCTTGACTGCATATTCCAGTAGATCAACAACGTTCCCATAGAAACCTATGGAAATACTCTCTTTCTTTTTCATAGCTTCCTGTGCTAGATTAAAGGCTTCAGTTGGATCTTTCGCTATTTTTTTAATCCAGCCCTGATCAAACCTGGTCTTGATTCTGGAAAAGTCAACTTCCGCTATAATCCCTACACCATTGGCAATCTCAATTGCTTTCCCCTGGGCTCCACTCATTCCACCCAACCCTGAACTTACAAATAAGTATCCACTCAGGTCATCATCGCCAGTAATATCAAATTTTAACCGGCCGGCATTCAATAAAGTATTATAGGTTCCGTGTACTATTCCCTGGGGACCGATATACATCCATCCACCAGCAGTCATTTGTCCGTAATTGGAAACACCTAACGATATCGCCTTATGCCAATCTTCTTGATTATCATATTGACCAACCAGCAAACCGTTTGTTAGTATTGCTCGAGGTGAATCAGGGGAAGATTCGAATAATCCAAGCGGATGTCCTGATTCAACTACCAGAGTTTGATTCTCCGTCAATACTTCTAAATATTTTTTAATAAGCCTGTATTGCATCCAGTTTTGACAAACCTGCCCAGTTTCTCCATAAGTGGTTAATTCATAAGGGTATAAGGCAACATCGAAGTTCAGGTTATTGTCGATCATCACTTGCATCGCTTTCCCGGCAAGACAATTCCCTTTATATTCATTGACTGGTTTCCCATAGATATTTCCTTTAGGCCTAAACCGATATCCATAGATTCTTCCTACCGTTAACAACTCATCGAAAAACTCCGGAGCTAATTTTTTATGCCATTTTTCTGGGACATATCGCAAAGCATTTTTAAGTGCTAATCCAATTTCTTCTTTTTTAAGAACAAGTTCCCTTTTGGGCGCCCTTCGAATACCCTCTTTAAATTCAGGTATTTCTGGCAATTCATCGTCTAATTTAATCACCATTGCGTTTAAAATATCTATATTGGTTTGCATTATAATTACCACCTCTTTCAAAATCAATAACATCTAAGACCATGAACAATAGATCAAAGCCTATCCCCCAAGGTAAGCTTTCTTTATTTCATCTCTCTGGTTAAGAAGATCTGCCCGATCCTCTAAGGTGATATGTCCGGTTTCTAAGACATAACCTCTATCCGCATTGGCAAGAGCTTTTTTGGCATTCTGCTCGACCAATAGTATTGTGATTCCTTCCACATGCATCTTCTTAATAGCAGCAAAAACAGTATTCACTAAAATGGGCATGAGACCCATACTAATTTCATCGATAAGCAGAAGCTTAGGGTTCAGCATAATTGCCCTGCCGATTGCCAACATCTGTTGTTCTCCCCCGCTCATACTTCTAGCAAGTTGTGATTCCCTTTCTTTGAGTCTTGGAAAAAGGGAAAAAACTCTTTCTAAATTCTGGTTCAATATTCTTTTACTTTTTATCGTATATGCTCCCACTTTTAAGTTTTCAACCACAGTCAGATCAGGGAAAACCCGTCTTCCTTCAGGGATATAACCAATACCCATCTCAGCTCGAATCCAAGGTGGTCTGTTGGTTAAATCATTACCCTCAAAGTAGACCTTGCCCTTTTTAACTGCAACCAATCCCATAATTGCTTTCATGATGGTACTTTTCCCTGCACCATTTGCCCCAATAATCGTTACAAACTCGCCTTTTTCAACAGAGATCGATACCTCACTGACTGCCTGAGACTCCTCGTAGAATACATGAACCTCTTCTAATCTAAGCATTATCTTCTTCCTTACCTAAATATGCTTCAATGACTTTTTCATTTTCCTGAATTTCCTTAGGTTTTCCTTCGGCAATCTTTTCACCATAATCTAAAACAATCATCCGGTCACATAAAGCCATGGCAGTAGGCATATTATGTTCTACCATCATGATCGTAAGTCCTTCTGTGGTTAATCTTTTAAACAATTGGATAAATTCTTCCATAGCATCATGGCTCAACCCGGCACAGGGCTCATCTAGCATAATAATTTTTGGGTCGATACCTAGAGCCCTGGCAATCTCTAATCTTTTAATATACCCTAGACTCAAAGCCCCTGCCTTTTCTTGTTCATATCCTTCCAATTCAACCATTTCAAGAAGCTCCTTGGCTTTACCGATTGCTTCATTTGTCCGACAATTCCTAAAAGAGCCCCATATACTTTTATATCTATTTATCCCGATTGCCGATATAACATTATCTAAAACAGTCATATCAGCAAAAGGTTTTACGATTTGAAAGGTTCGGGCAATACCTAGCCTGGCTATCTGAAAAGAAGTTAATCCCTGAATTTCTCTATTCCGTAACAGGATCTTTCCTCCGTCAGGACGATAGACACCGCAGATCGTATTGAAAAAGGTCGTTTTGCCTGCTCCGTTTGGTCCAATCACTCCGAGTATTTCTCCTCTTTCAACTTCAACGCTGACTCCGTTAACTGCTCTTACTCCCCCAAAATATTTCCTTAATTTTTCTATTTTAAGTATTGCCATCCTTTGCACCACTTTCTATCTCTTTTACCGCTTTGGTTTCCCCGAATAGTTTCTTTATAGCCATCCACAAATAACTTCTTTCTCCCAAAAGACCTTCCGGTTGAAACCTCATCGTAAATACCAGCAAAGCACCATAGATTAGCATTCTATACTCCATGGCGAACCTAAATACTTCGGGAGCAAGACCGAGAAATATCGCTCCAATAATTGGACCTCTTATAGTACCAGAACCTCCCACCATCGCCATAGATAAAATAGTAATTGAAGTTAAAAAAGCAAAATCGACTGAAGAAATAAAAGTCATATAATGAGCATAAATACATCCTGCGATCCCAGCAATAGCAGTACCTAATATAAAAGCAATAATTTTATACTTTTTGATATCAATACCTATCGATGCAGCTGCTCCCTCATCATTTCTTATTCCACCCATGGCTAAACCAAACCAGGATCTTTCTAATTTTTTTAAAAAAAAGATAATCAATAGTATTAGAAAAATGGTCAGATACAGATAGCCTATATAGTTCATTTTGATTCCAAAAATATAAGCTGGACAAACAGATAAACCGAAAGACGCTCCAAAATAAGGAACATATTGGAAAATGGCTACAACCACAAAATTGATACCAATGGTGGTAATAGCCAGAAAATCATCCCTAACTCTTAAACTGGCTAGTCCTAAAAGTGTACCGATAAAACCCGAAATTAAACTGGATAAAGGAAGGGCTAATAAAAAAGGCACGCCATATCTCCCGGTAAGTATAGCCGAAGCATAGGCGCCAATACCAAAAAAAGCAGCATGTCCTAAGGTTGGTTGTCCTATATAACCAGTAATAATATTAACACTAAGAGCTAGGATAATAAAAATTCCTACATTAATTGCTACAACTACTTCATACATATTGAATTGTCCTGTCTAATCATTTAACTGGATATATTCTTTCTTACAAATAAACCTTGAGGTTTAATTAATAAAATTAAAATAACCGCGATAAAAGCGATGGAATCTCTGGGAAGAAAAAAACCGATATAACCTCCTATGAGGGTTTCAATCAATCCGATTAACATCGCCGCAACCACTGCCCCCACGGGATTACCTAACCCTCCCAAAACAATAATAGCTAACATTTTGTAAGCCGGAACTTCGCCCATCGTGGGAGAAACATAGTTATACAGTATTCCTATCATAATACCCGCAGAAGCAGCAAAGCTATACCCTAAAAAAAAGTTAAAAGCTACCACGACATTAACATTGATCCCCATGGCTTTAGCAATTTCCAAATCCTGGGCTGTAGCTCTCCAGGCCAATCCGATTTTAGTCTTAGTGATTAAATACCATAGTGTAAACAAAAGAACAGCGGTAATTAAAAGGACTAAAAGCCATGCACCTACGATTGTAAGGTTTTCTGTTTTAATTCCGGAAAATGGCAATTTTAAATCAGAAGGAAAAGCTTTCAT
>JAFGSC010000162.1 GCA_016934875.1 Candidatus Atribacteria bacterium | reverse complement strand
GAGGTACCTGAAATACATGAAGGTTTGGTTGAAATAAAATGCTCTGCACGGGAAGCCGGAAAACGTTCAAAAATTGCGGTTTATAGCAAAGACGAAATGGTCGATTCGATTGGTTCTTGTATTGGTGACCGTGGATCTAGAATTAAATCGATTATGACAGAATTGCAGGAAGAAAAAATTGATATCATCAAATGGGATGAGGACGACAAAACATTTATTGCCAATGCTCTTAATCCAGCAAAAGTATTATTTGTTCAGCTGTTTGGAAACGAAAAAAGGGCTTTGGTTGTTGTTAGCGATCAGCAATTATCCTTATCCATTGGAAAAGAAGGACAAAATGCAAGATTGGCTGCTAAATTAACCGGCTGGAAAATTGACATTAAAAGTGAAAGTCAGTATAAAAAAGAAAACAATTTCGATAAGGATTCAGAATCGAATAAGCAGGCAAAATAATCGCTTATTAAAGATTATTGGATAGGTTTAAAAAAATAATATATGAAAAACATGAAGAAAGTTCCTTATAGGACCTGCATTGGCTGCCAGGGTAAAAAACTGAAAAGAGAATTATTAAGAATTATCCGAACTCCTCAAGGAGAGGTTGAAATTGATATTACTGGTAAAAAGTCAGGACGGGGAACTTATTTATGCTATAATATTAAATGTTTTCAAGAAGCTATCAAAAAGAGAAGAATTGAGAAAGCATTAAATATAGAATTATCACCTGAAATCATTCTAGAATTGGAAGAAAAGATAAAGGAAATGAGCAATAAACAAATTATCACTCATTGAGTAATTTATAATTTACGCTATATAAAGGATTGTAAGGTGAAATCCTGAACAGACATGTCGTAACGTTATGTTCCATATGGAGGTCAACAAGTATGAAAAAAAGGGTATACGAAATAGCCGAAGACTTAAAGATTCCGACAAAGGATCTCATAGATTTTCTAACAACAGAAGGGATTAATGTGAAGAATCATATGAGTACTTTAGATGATGATACGATTGAAATCATCAAAGAATCTATTTTGGAAGAAAAGAAGAAAGAAAAACAAAAAGAAAAAGAAATAGTTAAAAAGCAATTGCTAGAAAAATTGCCCAATGTAAAAGAATTATCATTGCAATTGAATATACCTTTATCAAAAGCCATGCAACAAGTGTCGAAATTTGGCAGAGTACATTCGGTGGATAAAGAATTGCCCTGGTTAACCGTTCGGGAAATTTATAAGAAATACGATTATCATGTTGAATTATCAAATCAATTAAAAAAAGGGATAAAAACAAGAAAAGAAGAAGAACAATTATTAATGACCAAATCTCCGGTTATCACCATCGTTGGGCATGTTGACCATGGAAAAACAACCCTTTTAGACACCATTAGGAAAACGAATGTCACAAAAGGGGAAGTCGGTGGTATCACACAGCGTATTGGAGCCTATGTTGTTCATCTTAAAAACAATCGATTTGTATTTATTGATACTCCCGGTCATGAGGCTTTTACCACAATGCGAGCCCGTGGTGTAAAAGCGACAGATATCGTTGTTCTTGTTATTGCAGCTGATGACGGAGTAATGCCACAAACGATCGAAGCAATTAATCATGCCAAGGCTGCAAATGTTCCTATTATTATTGCAATCAATAAAATTGATAAGGCCAATGCAAATGTTGATAAAGTTAAAAAAGAATTATCAAAATACCAATTGGTGCCTGAGGATTGGGGAGGAGAAACCCTGGTAGCTGAAATATCAGCTTTACAAGGAAAGGGAATTGATGATTTATTGGATTTGATATCACTACAAGCAGAGATGTTAGAGCTAAAATCAAATCCTGAGCTACCCGCTAATGGTATTGTTATTGAAACGAAACTAGATAAGAAAAAAGGAATCCTTGTGACTGTCCTTATCCAGGATGGCCATTTACAACTTGGTGATAATTTTGTGGTTGGCACTGCATATGGAAAAATAAGAAGCATCATGGATGATCAGGGTAATGGTTTAAAGTATGTAGGACCTTCTACGCCTGTTGAAATCACCGGTTTTAATAAAATGCCTTCAGCCGGTGATCTTTTTCAAGTGGTTGCTGATGACCACTTTGCTAAAACAATTATTAATGAAAGAGAACTCGAAGAAAAGAGAAAACAAAAACCGGTTACCGAAAGTGTTTCTTTGGATAATTTGTTTGAAGAAATGAAGAGAGGTAAGATAAAAGAACTGAATATTATCTTGAAAGCAGATACACAAGGTTCACTGGATGCCATCCAAGAGACGCTTCCAACTTTAAGTAACGAAGAAGTTGAGGTGAAGATTATCCATGCTGGCATAGGTACTATTAATGAAACGGATGTTATGCTTGGCTTTGCTTCTCATGCGTTGATTGTCGGCTTTAATGTAAAAGTCGATGTAAATTCACAAAAGCTGGCAAAAAATGAAAAAATAGAAATTAGAACTTATAATATTATTTACGATTTAATTGACGAAGTTAAATCTGCCATTACTGGATATCTTAAGCCTAAGGTAGAAGAAGTAGTTACCGGAAAAGCTGAAATAAGAGAAATATTCAAGATACCCAAAATTGGTGTTGTGGCCGGATGTTATGTTACCGAAGGGAAAATATCCATTAAAGACTCTATTCGGGTTTTCCGTCAAGATCTTAAGGTCTATGATGGAAAAGATTTTTCTATCAAAAGATTTAAAGAGGATGCCAAGGAAGTCAGTGCGGGATACGAATGTGGCATTAGCATCGATAAGTTTGAAGATTTACAAGTTAAAGACATGATTGTATTTTATAATTTGAAAGAAATATCAAGGTGAAATGTTAGTTGGAATATCAGAAATTTTAATTTATTTACCGAACTGCCATTCACTAAAAGATAAAAGAAGTATTATACAGAGAATCAAGGCTTTAATGAGAAAAAAATACAATATTTCCATTGCTGAAATTGGAAATAAGGATTCCTGGAAAGAAAGCAAGATAGGTATCAGCTGTGTCAGTGACAGTCGTAAAGTCATCGATCGAGTCATGAATAAAATAATGAATGATATTGACCAGAATTCCGATGTCCAATTAATTGATTACCAAATCACCGTTAACTAGAAAAATCACAATACAGAATAGCAGGATATTTAAAATGTTATTAGAACAAAAAAAGAAACATTTTGAAAAATTATTAAAAAGAAACATTAGTTATATTATTTATAAAAAAACCAAAGATCCCAGAATAGGATTTGTAACTATTACCAGAATTGACATGTCAAACGATTTGCGTAATGCTAAAATCTATATTTCTATACTGGGTACAAAAGAAGAGCAAGAAAAAAGTATGAAGGGTCTGCGAAGCGCTACTAATTTTATACGGTCAGAATTGGCATATGAGCTTAAAAAGTACCGCTTTATCCCGGAATTACATTTTTATTATGACAAAGAATTAGAAAAAGTCTATCAATTAATGATTCAGATGAATAAATTAGAAAAAGATTAGAGTCAGCATTATGAAGCATGGCAAGAAAAATGAAATTGCAGATATTCTTAAGAAGCACAATCATTTTATTATTAGTTCGCATATGCATTTAGATGGAGACGCAGTAGGCTCTGAGTTGGCCTTGTACCTGATATTAAAGCAACTAAAAAAGGATGTACGCATTATCAATCAGGATAAAGCACCTGACGTATATGATTTTTTACCATGCGTACAGGAAATTCTTTGTAGTGAGGACTTTGCCGGAAAAGATTTTCATGAAGTCAGAAAATATAAAATATTAATCGTTCTTGATTCTAGTAATTTGGAAAGAATCGGAAATATTGGCATCGAAACGAGTCAATTCGATTTTATTATCAATATTGATCACCATGCCAGTAATTCTTTTTTTGGTAAATATAATTATATCAATACCGATGTCTCATCTGTAGGTGAGATTATTTTCGCATTTGCCAAGCTGTTAAAAACGAACATTAGCTTGCAGATTGCCATTCCTTTGTATGCTGCGATTGTTACAGATACTGGATCTTTCAGATATGCCAATACTAAGGCAGCAACATTTAAGATTGCCCATCAGTTAGTTCAACTTGGAGTTAATCCAAGCTACATTACAAATTACATCTATAATAATTATGATCTTTCCAGTTTGAGATTATTAGGTGAAGCCCTTGTGAATATCAAGCTAGATCCTTCTTTAAGAATATCATGGACTGTAATCTCACGTGAAACCTTGTGTAAGACGAATGCTAAAGACGAAGAAAGTGAAGGAATTGTCGATAAAATACTTTCCATTAAAAAAGTGCTGGTTTCGGTTTTGTTTCGCGAAACAAAGGACGGCCATGTCAAGATCAGTTTTCGATCAAAGGGTAATTTTAATGTGGACAAATTTGCTGGCAAGTTTGGAGGAGGAGGTCACCCAAACGCTGCCGGTTGCCAGCTAATAGGGGCAGTCCATGAAGTTTGCAATACAATTATATCAGAGCTGCAAAAAGAGCTTAATCTGATATCTTAATTTTATCTAACTTATTTGCGATCAATATATTTATGATTAATGGAATTATAATACTTGATAAGCCTGAAGGAATTTCTTCGGCAAAAGTCATTGATAAAATAAAAAAATCACTTGGCTTGATAAAAGCTGGTCATACTGGGACCCTTGATCCCTTTGCAACAGGTCTTATGGTTATTTGTCTGAATCGTGCAACGAAAATTGCGCAATATCTTTCGAATTTAGACAAAATCTATACTGGAACGATGATCTTGGGTATATCCACAAATACGCAAGATTTAGAAGGATCTGTAAAAAGAATCAGAACAGTTGGTCAAAGAAAGATACAGACTGATGAAATTAATCGAGTTTTTCAGAAATATCGTGGTGAAATATGGCAAACTCCACCCATGTATTCTGCTTTAAAATACAAAGGAGCCAAGCTTTATAAATTAGCCAGAAAGGGTATTACAGTCGATTTAAAGCCACGTAAGATCACGATTTACTATTTGAATCTTATCCGCATTAAGAATGATCTTTATCCCAGTATTTTTTTTGAAGCAAGATGTTCAAAAGGTACCTATATCAGGACATTATGTAAAGATATTGGTGAGACCTTGGGTTATGGGGCATTTCTTGCAAATTTAAGAAGGATTGGGATAGGCGAATTTTCAATCAGCAAGTCTATTTCCATGGATCATTTTTTAGGTTTGACCTATGAAGAGAAATTAGAGAAAATTATACCTGTTGATCAGGCATTAGGGCATCTTAACAAGATTGTCTTACATGACCCAAGATCGTCATTGAGTCAAATGAGAGTCGGCTTAGCTATTGATGAAAAACAGATCAAAGAGACCATTATCAAGGATAAACTTCTTATGAATGAAATATTTACTGTAAATTCTTGTGAAGGCCAATTGATTGCAATTGCTAAAAAATCGGAATTTTCTCTGAATAATACGACTACATATGTTGTGGAAAGGATATTGATCTAGGAATGTCGGAAAGAAAGCACTATGATATCCAGAAAATTTTATATCATAAAACAGATAAGGATATGAAGACTTTCGTTGCGCTGGGCTTTTTTGATGGAGTTCATTTGGGACATCAGTTGTTAATTCACGATTGTATCAAAAAAGCAGATCAAGATCAGGCCATAAGTACCGTGATCCTTTTAGAGCCTCATCCAGAAAAGGTGGTACGCCCATTAAAGGATTTTTTATTGTTAACTACTTTAGAGGAGAGAATTCAGAGAATCAAGCAATTAGGTATAGGACAGATCGTTATCATTCATTTTGAAAAAAGGTTTCAAAGAATCAATGCGGAATATTTTGTGACAGATATTTTATTGAAACAATTCAACATGGGGGCTGTTTTCGTGGGAAATAACTACCATTTTGGTTACCAAAAAAGGGGCGATGCGAAACTTTTAGAAAAACTAGGGCAATTGCATCATTTTAAAACATATGTTCTGGACCTCAAAAGAATGAATGGAAATCAAGAAATTAGTAGCACAGTTATCAAGGAAGAGCTCAGAAGGGGGAATATTGAAAAGGCAAACAAACTATTGGGCTATCATTATCAAATCAGTGGCGAAGTCATCCATGGAGATCACAGGGGAAATCGTGTTCTTTCGCTTCCAACAGCGAACATTCTCTTTTCTAAAGATAAGCTAATTCCAAAAAACGGAGTCTATTTAGCTTTTGCAGAAATAGAAGAAAAGAGATACCGGGGTTTGCTCAGTATTGGCTACAATCCTACTTTTATGGAAAAGGATTGTTCTTTATCGGTAGAGATGAACCTATTTGATTTTAAGGGTGATCTTTACGGAAAGAAAATGTCAATTTCACTCATTCAGAGAATCCGTGATGAAATAAAGTTTCCGAATAGTGAAAGTCTTATTTTACAAATTAAAAAGGATAAGGTCATTGCTCGTAAACTTTTCGAACAGGTTAATTCCCTTTTATAAAACAATCAATCCATTGAATAAAAATAATAAAACGCAACTGTATACCGCTAACAAATTGAAATAAAATTTGAATCATATCAGGATTTATGATATTATATTTGAATGATGTATGACTACCTCGATTTAACTTTGTCAAAAAGTAAAGTATAAATGAATAAACGTCAATAATCAAAGTTAAATTGTAGAAAACATATATTCCGAATTATATTATAGCAAAAGGAGATTATCAAGAAAATGTTAAAGAAGGATGCGAAAGATAAAATCATCAAAGATTACCAGCTTCATGAAAAAGATACTGGTTCGACCGAAGTACAGGTTGCTATCTTGACAGAGCAGATTAATCATTTAACAGAGCATTTGAACCAGAATAAAAAAGATACTCATTCAAAACATGGATTATTGAAGATGGTTGGTAAACGGAGAAGCCTCCTTAACTATCTTAGGGATAATGACATTGAAAAGTATCGCAAACTCATCGAGCAACTTAATCTAAGAAAATAATGTTTAAAGATATTGAAGTATCCCACAATTTAAGGAGAACTAAAATTTATGGCTAGTATTACCACTCATTCAGTAGAAATAAAGGTTGGAGAAAAGGTCATTCGGATACAAACCGGAAAATTTGCCAAGCAGGCCAATGCAGCAGTCACTGTTACCTGCGGTGAAACTGTTGTTCTTGTTACTGCGGTAGCTTCGAAAGAACCAAAGGAAGGCGCCGATTTTTTCCCTCTATTGGTTGACTATGAAGAAAAGTTTTATGCTGCTGGGAAAATACCTGGTGGTTTCTTTAAGCGAGAGGGAAAGCCTAGTGAAAATGCTATTCTAACCTCTAGATTAATTGATAGACCTTTGAGACCATTGTTTCCAGAAAATTATTTTAATGATGTCCAGATTATTACTTCTGTATTATCCTATGATCAAGAGAATTTACCGGACGTCATTTCCATCATTGGTGCATCAGCCGCTCTTTCTATTTCAGATATACCTTTTATTCAACCCATTGGTGCAGTTAGAATTGGAATGTTAAATGGTGAATATGTAATGAATCCTTCAGTGGAAGACCTGAAGCAATGCCAAATGAATCTTGTCGTAGCAGGAACCGAAGATTCCGTGATTATGCTAGAAGGTGAGGCAAAAGAGTTACCTGAAGAATCCATTCTATTGGCTATCGAAAAGGCACAAACTGAAATTAGTAATATGGTAAAAATACAAAAACAATTTTCGCAAGAAATCATAAAAATGAAAAATATATCAAAAATGGAGCCAAAAGATTCAGATGCTGAAGAAAAAATAAAATATTATGAATTCATTAAAAAGGAATACTCCGAACAGCTGGAGAAGGCTCTCATTGTTATTGATAAAAAAGATCGTGAAGCAAGTATTGAATCAATTTTAGATGAAATCATATCAAGATTAGAAAATGACACAAAAGAATCAGGAAACGAAGTGAACACTTCTTTAATAAGAAGTTCGTTTGATGTATTATCTAAAGAAATTGTTCGAAAAATGATTCTTGAAAAAGAAATGAGGGCTGATCATCGGAAAATTGATGAAATTAGACCTATTGAATGCGAAATAGGTGTATTGCCTAGGGTACATGGAAGTGCTTTGTTCACTAGAGGCCAAACCCAGGCACTTGTGATTACGACTTTAGGATCAGTTAGAGACGAACAGTCAATTGATACATTAGAAGAAGATACATCTCGAAAATTTTATTTACACTACAATTTTCCGCCTTTTTCTGTTGGTGATGT
>JAFGSC010000161.1 GCA_016934875.1 Candidatus Atribacteria bacterium | reverse complement strand
GGCAGTCAATATATCTACCAATTAAATCAAGAAAACAAAGAAATAATAGCCAAACAGTTAGATGAAATTTTAAGGGAACATTTTAAGCCAGAATTTTTAAATAGGGTGGATGAGATAGTTACCTTTAATCGTTTAGAAAAAGAACAAATTATTAGAATCGTTGATATTCAGCTTGATATACTAAAAAAACGTTTAGCAGAAAAAACAATCAAATTAGACGTTACTGCAGGTGTTAAAGTATTTTTAGCTGAAAAAGGATTTGATCCACAATATGGGGCAAGACCTTTAAAGAGAACCATCCAAAAATATATACAAGATCCTTTAGCTTTACAAATACTGAAAGGAAAGATAGTAGAGAAAGATCTGATTAGGGTTGAATTCGAGGAAAAAAAGAAAGAAATTATTTTTAATAAAGTGAATTAATTGTAAAAATCAAAGCGTTATGAGAGTCAATGTTAAAAATGCAAGGCAACATAACGCTTTGATTGTCAGTTCAAAAAATATTTACTATGTTTATTTATAGGTAGTGAATATTAATTTGTGATAATCCAGAATCAATATTAATATTAATTTGGTATTCTGAGTTATTAAAATTATTCGATATGTAAAGATTTCCTTCCTGTTGTTGGAAATTTTGATCAAGGTCTTTCATGCTGAATCCAGTATCTAAGCTAACCACAGCGCCAACATTTGAAGGTATGGAAATATCAATTTTAGATACGCCGGAATCAATATTGATATCGGCATTATAATGGGGGGCAATAATACTTATATCTGATGCGCCGCTTTGAATCGTACATCTTTCTATTTTAAATTTAGAGAAGTCGTAATTGATGGTAGTAGCACCGGTTTCAAGGAAAATGTCATAAATAATATCCTTGTTGAGCTTCAAATCAATACGATTTTTTGGATTACGAATTTGTTGGTCTGATACAGGATAATGGTGAATATAGATATTCGCTTCATTATTTTGTATAGAGTAATCTTCTATAGGCTTGAATTCAGGGTAGAGATAATTCACCTCACATTGATATACAAGGGGAGTGGGGAATTCCAGATTAAACGAGCCTACATTATAACTTATATGGAGGTTGGCTTTTTGAATCTTGGAGATCATTTCAGTTTCTTTTTGAATATTTTCTTCGTTTACATTTACCACCTCGACCTCGCTCTCCATCGTAGATTCAGGAATAATTTTTGTATCATCAGTTTCTTTTTCAAGCTCTTGAATCATTGGGACCATTTCAAGTTCTCTTTGAAGTGTTTCAGTTTTATATTCGACTTGACCTTCTAAGTTTAGATCAACTCCCATGTAGCTGGCGCTAAATCCAATAATAATTCCGATAAGGATAACCAAAGGTGCTAGCCAGGCAAGACGTCTTCTGAAAATCAGGCTTATTCCGAGACTAACCAAAAGTAGCGGCCAAAGCTTAAAAATGTTATACCAAACAGACCAATCAAGAATGTTAAAGCTGTTAAGTAAAAGAATAATACCAATAAGAATAATAACCAAACCTTTCAAGAATTGAACACCATTCATTTTTAGAACTCCTCTCTATCTTTTTTGAGGGATTTTTATGAAAACAATTGTGTGAATATTTATGCATTTACTTTTTCATTGTTATTTTTGACCAACTATTTGCAATGAGCAAATCGATTAACCTTTCCCGATCGGATAAATAGTCGGGATTAAGCGATAGGGCGATTTCTGCTTCTCTTAATGCATTTTGGTAGTCCTGATCACGATAATACGTTAAACCTTTTTTATAATGTGCATGAGCCAGTAAATCTTCTGCGCTTGCCATATTTGTAGCCAATTCATAATGTTTAAACGCCTCTGGAAGATTACCTGCATGATAGTAAGCATCCCCTATTTCTATGAAAGCCTCGGCAAAACTATTAAAGGTAAAATTGTGATCACCCAATGGATACGTTTTTTGAGCAAGCGTTTTTTCAATCATTGCCCGATCATAATGATGTTCTTTTAAATTAATTTCTCCCTGGTAAAAATAGGCAAGAGCGATCGATCTTTGATCATTTTCAAAGTGCGTTGCTTGTTGATAAGCCTGTTTTGCTTTTTCTAGGTCACTGTTATTTCGATAATAATTTCCAAGATGAAGGTAACAATAGGCATCAACTTTATAGGCGATTAGTTTATCCATGATCGGTGGACGAGGTTGAGCGTACCCCATTTCCATAAATCTCTCGTTTGCCTCAATTAACTGTTGGTTATCGAGATAAAGCTGGCCCAATTCAGCATTAACCTGTTGGTGGTTGGGAATTAGGTCAATTACTTTTTCGTATTGTTCTATGGCTTTTTCTATTTCATTCTGTTCTCTGTAAATTACCCCCATAAGATAATAAGCATGAGGATAAGTAGATTCTTTATCAGAAGTTAATTGGGTTAATCGGCTTAAAGCTTCTTCAAATGAACCCATTTTAAACAAAGCATAACTGAAGTTAATTACTGCCATCGTGTTTGAAGGATCAATTTCCAGAGCTTTTTGATATTCTTCCAATGCAGGTTGATATAGTTCTTGGCCTAGAAAAAAGTTACCCAAATTAATGAATAAATAACTACTGGGAATATTCGTTTTTTCTTCGATAATTGATTGAAGAAGTGCTTCCAACTGGGTGTTGTCATTTGCCATTACAGAAAAGTTGAATAGAAAAAAGATAACGTATAATAAAAAAAATATTGATGTGATTTTTATTAGTTTGTAACTTTTCATTATTAAATCCCCCAAATATCTAATTTATTTTAAAAATTATAGAATTATTTTTCTTGATTTTTTTCTTTCTCTTCGCTGAATTCCTTTAGCTTGCCTGCAAATTTCAAAAGTGTTTGATCAGCCAAATCATTTACTGAATTCTTCTCGAATTTTCCATTTTTTCGTTTTTGTCCCGCTTTTTTTTGTGTTAAAATTTCGATTCCTTGGTCGATGGTTTTGATTGGATAGAGATGGAATTTTTTTTCTTTAATTGCTTCTACGACATCTTCTTTTAACATTAGGTCAGGAATATTTGTTTCGGGAATGATCACGCCCTGTGTTCCTGTGAGGCCTTTCGCTTTGCAAACATCATAAAAGCCTTCAATTTTTTGATTGACTCCACCAATGGGTTGAATTTCGCCTTTTTGATTGATTGATCCGGTGACGGCAATGCCCTGTCTTATTGGAAGATTAGCAAGACTGGATAAAAGTGCGTAGGCTTCTGTTGAAGATGCGCTATCCCCATCGATCCCGGAATAGGATTGTTCAAAGCAGATACTGGCACTCATGGATAGCGGCTTGTCCTGTGCATATTTTGAGCGGAGATAACCGCTGAGAATAAGAACTCCTTTATTATGAGTTTTACCACTCAAGTTTGCTTCTCTTTCAATATTGATAATGCCAGCCCTGCCCATGGATGTTTTGGCAGTAATACGGGTAGGTTTTCCGAAAGAATATTCTCCCATATCATAAACCGAAAGACCATTTACCTGGCCAATCACTGATCCTTCAGTATCAATCATGAGTGTTCCCTGTTCAATCATTTCCTGTATTTTATTTTCAATAAGGTTTAAGCGCTCAATTCTTTCTTCGATCGCTTGATTGACATATTTCTTTTCAATCGTTTTTTGATGGTCTCTTTTTGCCCAATAATTTGCTTCTCTGAGCAGGTCTACAAGGCTGTTAAAATGAGTAGATATCTTGTCTTTTCTACCCGCCAGCCTTACTGCATATTCGATCACTCCAGAAATTCCGCTGCGTGTGAAGGGCAATAAATTTTCT
>JAFGSC010000160.1 GCA_016934875.1 Candidatus Atribacteria bacterium | reverse complement strand
TTAAGTTATAGATATCAATGAGGTTAAAGACTTTTAGGTGCTTGGGCATTTTGAATAGATTGGTTCAAAACCTAACCAGTTCGAAAAAACAAAAAGATCCAGGCAGAACTGCTTTGGCCGGCAGGCAGGCGCATGAACCAGTTTTTTGTTTTTTAACAAGCCTGGACTAGTGGGGGCAACAATTTTCGATATGCCATTCAACCACTTCGTGGTTGCTGTAACCGAAACTTTTAGTTTCACCGGATTTCATCCGGCGCTAATCACATTAAACCACTTCATGGTTTAAAGCAACAAATTCATATGGAAAAATTTATTGGATATTTGAACTCTTATTTCGCATTAGTTATCGGTTTATTTCGAACTATCTTCATTGCTTTTAATATATTTGAGAACTTCATTTTTTATCTGACCGGCTAATGGGGTATATATTTTAATATCCATGTTATTTATTTCTATAGCTTGTCTATAGGCTTTTTGAGGTTGACTGGTATTTTGGTATATCTTAAAAAGTTTATACCTGGGAATTAATTTATGCGGAATTATATTTGATGCATCAATAAAACAACTTTCTGCTTTTTGATATTGTTCCAGCTTTGAATAACATTCACCCAAATTAATTAACAGATCACACGTTTCATTGAGTTTCCTGGCAGATTCCAGAATTTCAACGCTTTCATCAAACCTGCCACAATTGTACAAGGTGCTTCCGAAATTAAACAAGAATGGAAAGTATGTGCTGAAAAAAGGAGCAATTTCCCGGTAAGTGCTTATTGAATTCTGCGCATTAAATGTTTGAGATTCAATAAATGCATTTTTCCATTTATTGCTATACCTGAAAAAAAGTACTTGGTATAATAATACAGTAGCAGAAGTTAAAACAATTACCCACGATAAAGCGATCGAAATATGCTTCTTTACCTTTACCAATTGGGAAACATTGGCGCTCATTGAAGATATATAACTGATCAATACAAAAAGGATCATATAATTGATAACGCTTTGCATCGGATATGAAAACATGGCACTTGTAAGTATTGCTATAATACTTGCTTTAGCAGCAATTAGAAGTTTAGATTTTTGCCATAACTGTATTTTGTAATTTGACCTGAATGAGAAAAATATAATGCACAGAAATAATCCAAGTCCTGTTATTCCTGTATCAACCATAATCTGCAGGTAATCATTAAATGCAAATTTTGCATCGTTGGCCAATATTCCGTTTTTGATATCCAAAGGGTTATGTTCAAAATATGTACGCTGTTGCTTTGTAAAAATTCTTGTAAAACTGTCATAACCATGCCCAAAAATGGGTTTCTCACCGATTATTTCAGTACATGTTCCCCAAATAAATAAACGTCCGTCAGCAGAGTCTTTTTTATATTTATATAGTACAACCGACACAGAAAAGACGGCTAAAACCAGGAAACTTACAATTATTGCTTTTTTTAATACAGTGTTTGTAAATTTTCTAAATATACTCCTGAAACCAGGATGATGCAATAATACATACAGGATTGATATGAAACCGGCTATCCATGAACTGCGGGACCGTGTGATAATTATGATGGCAACAAGCATAAATAAAATGATACCCGAGATTATTCTTAAGGTATTGTTTTTAGTTATCCTGATAAATACAAGGGAAAAAATGAAAGGCACCAGGGTCGCCAGATAAATGGCAAAAACACCTGGGTTTAAAAACCCCCCGGTAATCTCAAATGTGACATATAACGGTATGATACCTGCATATTCTAAAGTTCCGATTATAAGAGGAATACTGGCTGCTATGATCACAAAAAAAATCAAATGCTTCTCTAAAATCTCATTGTTTTTGTAAACAGAAAAAAATAACCTGAATGTGAAATAAACCAGAAACGGAAGCACCAATAATGTATATCTGCTGCTAAAATTATTTGGGTTCAATATGAGAAAATTCAGGATATTATATAAAAAATAAAATATAACGAGAATATCTATTATATTGAGATTAAGAAAAAATAACCGGGAACTGAAAATGATAAAAAATATCAGAATAAAAAGACTGGCAGAAACAGACAGGTATAGAAAATCAGGGAAAATAAAAAAGAATTTGCCCGTAGCCATCAGGGGAAACGATAATGTCAAAGCAAACAGTACCATAACCAACAAAAATGAAAACTGAGGTTCTTTATTTTCAGTTGAATCTGGTAAAGAAAACATATGCATCAAAGTATAGCAATATTGGTTATAACTTATTAATTTCCATTGAATACTTTTTTCTTAATTCACCGAGTTTTTCTTGTCTTAATAATTCAATTTTGTTAATTCTTATTTGATTGGTAACCTCATTTAAAGATTCATCATATGTTTTAATTCGCTTACCTTCTTCTTTTGTTTTAATAAACAGCAGGAAATTGTTTTTGTATTCAATCGGTATAGACAAACGGTTGGTTTCTATATCAAAAATCAACCTCACTATTTCTTTTGTTAATTCATTGCTTTGGTTGTCTATTTCAACTGCTTTATACATTTCTAATCCTTTTATTATTGAGGTATCAGCGAAAGTGCTGAAATTTCCGATAGATAATTGCGAATTAATGTATTCGTAATTTTCAAGAGCCGCATTAAGGTCTTCGAAATAAAACAACGATACCTCACAAACTTTACCTTCAGAAAATTCCTGCTTTCTTTCTTCGTAATATTTTTTTGTTTCAGCATCTGTAATGTTTATTCTTTTATAAAAATTGTCATTCAGGTATTCATTGACAATCAGTCTGTTTTTAAAAAATTTTCTGTCAAGCCTATATCTTTGATCATCTGTAACACCCAGATTTTCCGCTTCAGCAAACAGATAAACTTCTTCTACATAACCGTTAAGCACCTGTATTAAATTTTGTTCATTATCAATAACATTCATGAATGGATTGAATTTATAATAGTCATAGAAATCTTTTAAAAGAAAAGATAATCTTTGTCCATGGAAGGTAAAAGTCATTATTGTATCCGATCTTTGTTTTAAGACAGAATCATTCTTGTTTTTTATAATTAACATCAATTCATCTGCAATTTTTTCGGAGATTGTGGTATTTGCTTTTTCAAGCACTTCCTTTTGTTTGTTGTCAGCAATTTTTTTCTTTTTGATATCTAACAACACTATTTTGATCAGTTCTTTTTCTTTTTCAAAGGATTTTTGTGGTTTGTCTTCAACTTTAAGCAAATGGATCATATATATTCCGGAATTGGTATATTGAAAATCACTTACAGTACCGGGTTTCATTTCGTAAATAAATTCTTTGGCAAATTCCAGTTCATTATATGGGTAAATATAAACCTGGTTTAAATATTGTACAGCATTATTGGATTTACAAGAAGAAATTAGTTTTTTTAAATCAGCTTCAGATTTTATCAATGTATCATTTTTTAATAATGAGGTAAGTGTTTCTTTATCAGGTAACTTCAAGGTTTCGATATAAAATAATTTGTTTTGCCTTTTATAACACTCTTTAATTTCAGTATTTGAAATTGAAAGTTTCGGATCCTCAACTTTTTGCCATAAATATCCGTCAACACGGCCAATCATCGAATAAGAAGCATATTTGACTATTTTATTTATTGTTGAAAGGGTATCATACTTTTGATCTAAGGCATCTGCCAAAAAATATGCTTCATCAATATAATTGTTCATCCATTTCTGATAACTATCGCTCCTGTTAAACGTTCTTTCTTTGTTTCTTTCAAATTCATATTTAGTCTGCTCGTTCTGGCCAATTTTCAGGACTATCTCATCAGAAATTTCCTGCTTATTTTTATTTGAATTACAACTAATTAATAAAATAGCAATAATTAAAATATGTATGAGATAATTATACTTCTTCATAAAATAATTGGTAATGCTCATATATTTTACTTTTAATGATCTGGATAGTTTTAAATTTTTTGAGTTTATAATAATAATTGAAGAGAACCAGTATAATCATAAATTACCAGGAAGCCCTGGCATATGCATAGCTATATGGTCCTGAAGATACGGGAGCTGTCTCTGCTAAAAGTGTTATAGTAGAGCCAGAACCACGTGAATTAAGAATTCCACTATAATATTTCAAAGTAGAGTTACCACTAGAAAGTTGTTGAAATGCTGAACCTATTTGAACCTGAGCTAGTGCATATCCTCCAAAACCACCAAATACCTCAAGATTTACAGCAACAGATGTAGCATTGGTGTTGAATGATGCTGATTTAGCACCCCCGTTGACACTATTAACCGAATACGTATAAGCAAATGATGAACTTGTCATTGCAATCATAAATGCGAATAAGAAAATTAGTTTTTTCATCTGA
The DNA here is from genome assembly GCA_016934875.1 of Candidatus Atribacteria bacterium. Lineage (GTDB taxonomy): Bacteria > Atribacterota > Phoenicimicrobiia > Phoenicimicrobiales > Stramentimicrobiaceae > JAFGSC01. The sequence continues at coordinate 3,505 of JAFGSC010000160.1, read as the reverse complement.
ATTAAGTTTATTTTTCAAAGCCGGATGGAACCCACATTTCTCGTTTTCAACATTTGTTTAATATGCTTACGAGATTTTTTTCATCCGAACTTTGAGTTAATTATTTATATCATGTGGGTTTCGTAAGATTTAATTTTAAAAGTTAACTGGTCCTCTTCAATATTTTTAGTTTATATTATTAGTTTCTTTTTAACATAAGCAATTCACTTCCAGGTTGGGTCGAAATATCCTTTATCAATTGTTGTGAAATGTCCTGAATTCAGGTTCTTCCATATTTTAAAATCGTAAAATCCATAAGCAGAAATATCTTTTAAAGCATATTCATATAAATCATCCCCTCCGGATGAAAGTGTTTCATTACTATTAGAGCCAATGATGGCAATGTATTTTTTGGGATTTAAAGGGTTCGGGTACACCAAATATATGCCGAGGTCATGCCCTGAAAAGTTTCTGGTTCCAAGTACTATTTTATCTGTTTGAAATTTCAGGGGTATCTTGCTGTAAATTTTTTGAATAATCAGGTTTGTATTACTATTTCCCAACAAAACCAAATGGGAACTTTGAATATCTTCGTCGGTAACTGAAACATCTTTTTTAACAATAGCGGAACATTTGTATCTTTTCATCCAATGTGTATTGAAAGTATCAGCTACATTCTCAATAATTTTTGATTGCCTTGTTGTGCCAGTAGTGCCTTTTACAATAATGAACCGGCTGGTGAAAACATGTTGTAAAGGACCTTCAATGGTTGAATTTTTTGATGTTCCTGAAAAAACAGTATCTAAATGGTTTATTGAAAGTATTTTATTGTTTACAATTGAGCCGTAAACTTGCTTCCCGTTTTCAAAAACCAATAATGGTTTTCTGTTATTGAAAGACAATAATTCTGTGTTTATAGAATATTCTGAAACATTTTGGGATGTAATATTCAGGGTGTTTCTGTTAATAGCTGCCTCAATTTTTCCGGTTTGATTATTTTGCTGAAGGGCTGATATTTCAAGCCAAAAGGAATTATTATATTTTAGCTGGTTTGTTGAAAAAGAAATATTTTCAGGATTTGATTCTCTTTTAATACCTTTTAATGTTTTGAAAATATCCATCAGATAATCCTCATAATAAAACTCCTGAATTTCATCTTCATATCGAAAATAAGCAATGTTCAGTTTATTAACATTTTGCTGATAAAATGCATCTGAAACTTCTACAGGCCAATGTGGATCATTCACGCTATGATATAGAAAAACAGGCAAATGCTTAATGTTATCAATAAAAATAAGCGGTTGGTTGTTATTTAGCCATTCAAAGTTTTGATAAAGTCTTTCAACCATTGGTGACACAAGGCACATGGCAGCGAACATGGAAGGATGCTTAACTGCCGTGCTCAGGGCACGATAACCCCCGGAACAACTTCCCGCGATATATAACCTGTTTGTATCAATTTTAAAATGCTTTTTTACATCAGCAAGTGCTTCAAACAAATCTGTTTCCTCAATATCGTTAAGATTGGCATTATATGTTGTCCGGCACCCGGGTTGTATAACAGCTATATTATATTTATTGCTTGCTGCAAGATATGCATTGTTCAATTCAACATTTGCCAATCGCCAGCTTTGTAGATATGGAAATTCTACAGTTAAATCAACAGGCATACCAATGAACAAAGCCACTGGATAATTTTTGCTATATCCTTCGGGAATATGTAAAAGATAATGCTGGACTGAATGATCAATTTCTGAATAAAATGCCATTATATGTACCCCGCTTTGATGTTCAAATGCAGGTTTTGAAGACCTTAGGTTATTATACAACAATTCAATTTCTTTGCATATACTGACCAGCTTTTTACTGATCCCTTTCGGGTCAAAAAAGTCAGCAACATAGTTCCCGAAATAATTCAATAAATGATGATAGCGGAATACATTTGCATCTAAAATAATTCTATCACTACTGTCTATTTTAATATTATCCAATTCTGAGATTAAGCTATCGGTATATTCAACAATATCCCCTATATAAATAATCTGGGTTAAGGTGTCCTTCTTTAAAGGTAGCTTCACGTTATAAAAGCCTTCTTTTAACTTTCGGGTATACAAATGCCAATTATCAGAATGCTCAACAGTATCTCTCAGGATGGACGAATCACTATGTTGAAATGTAATTATTTTACCTGCAACAGGTAAATAGTCATAGGCATAATCGTTAAATAAAATAGTATCTTCTGTAGAATATAGTCCTTTATTCAGGTAATCATTGTTATACCTGAACAATTGAGTATTATAATAAGAACCAAGGCCTTTTTTACTAAACTTTTCAAGCCGTGCAAATATTTCCCATCTCCTGTCCCAGTCAATTAAATAATTACTGACTTTAACCAGTAAAAAATTTTCGCCTTTTTTAAGTTTTATCTTAAAGTAATTCTGATAATTGGCTATTTTTCGTGTTTTATCATCTTTAAAAAAAATCAATTCATGGTTAAGCCAGATTTTTGCACCATTATCACTGGCAAAGTTTAACCATACTGTTTTTGTATTTTTGGAATTAATTACACAACCCAGGTATGCACACGCTGTGATTGCAGTCTCCTTAGTCAGTCCAATCAATTCATTGATATTTACAACATCCTGGGCAGAATAGAATGGTGAATTAATAAATCCTTTATCAAGATGATAATTTGTTTTCAGGTTATTCTCCGAGAGATCACAAAAGGTTGGATAATCAATATTATTTTCAGAAAAACCAAATTCTGACAGAAAATCCCGTTCCATATTATATTCAGCCTCATTAAACGGAAAAGGGCCCAGAATATTCCAGTTTCTAAGGACTGTTTTATCTTCTTCATAGCGACAGGAAAAAAGACAGAAAGACAAAATAATAATTAGAAAAAATAGGTTTTTCATTTTAAATCCTAATTACTTATTCAATGTCGTTTAATTAAGCTTTGAGAAACTTTAAGACTTTGTGTCTTGGTGGCATAAAAAAACATAGCCACAAAGTCTCTAACCTGTCCGCCGCTTTGCTCTGGCAGGCGGGCCTGTCCGCCTCCGCCTCAGGCGAACCTGGCAGGCGGAGGCACTAAGAATTCTCAAAGCGAATTAGAATAGTAAGATCATTCTCTTAATTAAACGACATTGATTATTTATTTTCGAAAGTATTCAATTGAATATATTATTGGGAGGACATTTGGGGATAATATGTGGACTTTTGATTAAATTGATTTTATAAAACAATATGATATTGCAAAAAACTATTTGAAATTATTCATTGTTTTTTAAATTTTAGTCAAACTAAATAGTGTTTGTCCATAAAGTCGTGTGGCTGTTCTTTAAAGTTCGCAGATGAGGCGCGTGAAGCCCGAAAAAAGGGAGTTTACCATGCGTAAATGACCTTTTTAAGGACGAGTGCAACGAAGTATGCGAACTTTAACCCATTTTGCGTTAAAAACACCTAATTTCGGCCCAAAACAAATTTTTTTCACCCAAAAACTGGCATTTTTCAACCATTCTTT
>JAFGSC010000159.1 GCA_016934875.1 Candidatus Atribacteria bacterium | reverse complement strand
GGTGACTGGATTGCACAAAAATTAGGTTATCAGGAATTTAATGAAGATTCATTATTTACAGCAGAGGTCAATATTCGTTTTGGCGCTTGGTACTTGAATTATTTAGATGAAAAGTTTAATCAAAATCATTATCTTATCATTTCAGGATATAATGCCGGACCTGGCGTTACTGAAAGATGGATGCAAAGTATGGATATGAGTGATATTGATTATTTTATAGAAAATATTCCTTACCCGGAGACAAGTGAACACATCAAAAGAGTTAACCGGACTTGGAATTTATATCGGTTAATTTATGGCAAATAAAAGCTGGAAAGCATAAAAATTCAATGTTCAGTTCTAGTCATTTGAAGCAGTCGCTTCATTTGAATGCTAAAAAGAACAAGGATAGGTAAGACAATTGACAATATCATTAAAAAACAATAAAATATTAACAAGAGTATTTTGCATCCCAAATAAAAGCAATTTGATTTGATCAAAAGCGTTTTAATCGAAGGATATGGAAATGGAATTGTTTTTTAGCTTATGGCTAAGGAGGAAATGATTATGGAAGAATATCTGACTGCAAAGCAAGTCGCAGAATATCTTCAGGTAAAACCACTGACAATTTACCAATGGGCTAGGGAGGAGAAGATTCCTGCGATAAAGATTGGTAGAATTTGGCGTTTTAGAAAAGATGTTATCGATAATTTTTTAGAAGAGCAGCTTCATAATAAAAGCAAGTAAAATTAGAAGGAACGCATATTCTTTAGTACAGGAATAGTGTTTATTCTATTTATAGAGAGTAATGAAGTCATTTTTTCTTATACTCTATAGACATGTTCAAAAAAAATATGGTATGATTACTGTAGCACATGAAAATAGATTAAATAAAAGGTAGCTTAGGGTAACAGTTAATTTTTTCTATCCCCTGATTTTTTTCTTAATTCTATAAAGTATTTATTTTTAGTCGAGGGTATTATAGCCAGATGCATGATTTTAAGAATCGCTGTTTAATCTATATAGTCTGGACTGTTTTTTTTCTAGCAACAAGCTTTTATTTTCCACCGCCATTTTCTGAACCCAATGTTTTGGCTCAAGAATACTTCGAATACGAGATAAAGGAAGGTGATTGTCTTTGGACAATCGCCAATCAGTTTCAGCTATCGATACAGGAAATTACTGAAACAAATCATATCAATCAGGAGCAAATCCTCTTACCGGGGCTGTCCCTAAAAATTCCCCAAACACAGCCCAATGATGTAACACAAGATACGGAAAATCCCACAATTATTCATACTGTTCAAAAAGGAGAAAACTTGTGGGATATTGCCCAGCATTACAGATTGTCATTAGATTGTATTTCAAATGTAAATGATTTAAAAGAGCTTGATTCCTTATCCATAGGCCAAAAGATAAAAATACCAGTCAAAGAAGGCTCTCAATTGGAAAATGAACCAAAGAATGATTTGGTATATCAGGAAAGCAAATCCAATTTTCAAGGAATTACTACGAATTTGAATCAGGAATTCAGGAAGTCCATTAAAGAAATAGAATATACAGTTAAACCTGGTGAAACTCTTTGGGAAATTGCCCAAAACTATCAAGTTTCTTTAAAGGATTTGTCGGACATCAATCATCTGGAAAATACTGAAATGCTTTCTATTGGACAATTGATAAAGATTCCTATCATTAAAGGCAGCTCTAAGACAGAAACAGATGAGCAATCAGTCGCAGTGGCTATGAAAGAAGAATTAACAGTTAACTGTGTAGAACACATTGTAGAATATGGTGAAAATATTTCCGTGATTGCTCAAAAATATCATTTGCCCATAGATACGATCTGTGAACTTAATAAAATTTCTCAAGATAGTTATATCTATCCTGGACAGAGAATTAAAATTAAAGTAAATAGTGAAATAGTCAATGAAAGCGATCTAATCGGGACAAATGATCAGAAAAATATCGAAACAATAGATGATGTGCCTATCGAGGAACACCAACCAATTTATTATATTGTGAAAGCCGGTGATACACTGTGGAGTGTTGCTCAGCATTATCAAGTCTCCTTAGAAAGTATTCTTGCTGTAAATTATTTAAGTAACAAAGATGTTCTGTCTATTGGTCAGAGTTTGGAGATACCTGCTATCGGAGGAATATTCGGTAGTAAAGCCGAGCAAAAGATTGTGATATACAAGGTAGTCAAAGGTGATACGCTTTGGAGTATTGCCAATAAATTTGACGTGAAGATGCATGATATTATCAACATTAATCAACTGAATAACATTATGCAGCTTTCGATTGGCCAGGAATTGAATATACCTGTTACCGGAGAAATTGCCTTAAAAAATGGACAAGATGCAAGCGTAGTTATAGCAAAAGAAAAGCCCAAGGATGTTTTTCATTTTGTTCAAAAAGGAGAAACTCTTTGGGAAATCTCAAGGAAATATCAAGTAAGTCTGACTGTTATTGCTGATGCCAATCACATCTCTGAGAATGACAGAATTATTGTCGGACAGAAACTTTTAATCCCCAACGCTAGGAATTCCTCGATTTCTTCAAATAACTTTATCTGGCCTTTAAAGGGTTTAATTACTTCCCAATTCGGCATGAGGACTCTAGGTGGACGAAGGGATTATCATACCGGGATTGATATCGATGGCCGGACAGGGGACTTAATTAAAGCTGCAGAAAACGGAAAAGTGAGTTTTAGCGGATATATTAATGGTTACGGGAATGTTGTCATTATTGATCATAGCGCTGGTTATTCAACAGTTTATGCTCATAATTCTAGCAATCTCGTTAAGGCTGGTCAATTTGTAAATAAAGGTGATATCATAGCCAAGGTAGGAGCAACAGGTAATTCCACTGGTTCTCATTTACATTTTGAAATAAGAGAAAAAGGGAAGCCAGTCAATCCTCTAAATTATTTGCCCTAAACTTTTTTATATTTTTCGTGATTAGCCTTCCCCTTTCCATTTTATTCTAATTAAAGAAATTTCTATAAATTTAATATATTTAATCATTCATCTCATGATGGATAAGTCCTAT
>JAFGSC010000158.1 GCA_016934875.1 Candidatus Atribacteria bacterium | reverse complement strand
GATGTTTAATGGTAATTGTAGTCATGTTAATTCTTTCTTCAACGCTATCAGTTGATGCTCTAGACCAGGCATTTTACAAGGGAAAAGCAATACGAATCATTGTTCCAAGCGGTGTTGGAGGAGGATTTGATACTTATGCCCGCATGATCCAACCGTTTTTAGAGAAGTATCTTCCGGGAAGTACGGTGATAGTGGATAATATGCCCGGTGCAGGTGGTTCAATAGGTCGAAACCTTGCTTATAAGGCAAAGCCTGATGGTTGTACCATTTGTATCACCGATGGTAGTGACATGTTATACACAGCGATTGCAGAAACTGAAGGAGCAAGGTATGACATTGGCCAGTGGACCTATTTGGCTAGAATAGCCGCTGAACCTTCAGTTTTAACCGTAACCAAGAAATCACCATTCAATTCGTTTAAAGAGATTGTGAATAGCGATCAGAAATTATTATATCCAACTGCGGGTGTCGGGGATGGAGAATTTTTTGCTTTAGGAATCATTTCCCAGGTTTTCGGATTCGAAATCATTCCCGTGACCGGCTATGCCGGTTCTAAAGAAACATCTATGGCGGCAATGAGAGGTGAAGTTGATTTATGGCAATATAGTTTAAGTACGACATTACCCTTGATAAGGAATGGAGACATTAAAGCAGTCGTTATTTACGGAATGGAAAGGATACCTGAATTGCCAGGGGTACCTACTTTGCTTGAAATTGCCCATGATCGTGATTTTAAGATAAATGAAGAGGATAAAAAAATTATTAAGGCTATTGTAAATGTTGGAGAAGTGAAAAGGGTTACTATGGCACCTCCGGGGCTGGATGAAAATATAACTGAAATCTTACGCAATGCGATTAAAAAAGTATTACACGATCCTGAACTAATTGCCCACTCAATGCAAATCAATCGTCCGATTGTATACCTGGAAGGGGAAGAAATTGCCAAGCTGATTCACGAAACCATGGAAATAAAGGAACTGATCAAGCCAATTCTTGACAAAACCATCAAACTGGCACAGTAAAAAGATGATTGCAAAGTGCATATTTATAGGTTACTATACCTGATAAAAAGAGGAAAAGCATGAAAAATAGATGTTATGTTTTTTCCTTTAACCGGGGAGAATATTTAAATAACTGTCTTATTTCTTTAGAGAAATTTGCGGTTGATTTCTTTGAAATTGTTATTATAGACGATGGAAGTACAGACCAAAAAACAAGAGAGATACTAAAAAAGTATGCAAAAAAATTTAAAATATTTTTTCCGCAAAAGGAAAGAAGTTCCTCCAAGACTGGAGGTCTTTATGAAAACATGGCTTTCGCACTTCAGGATGCAGAAAAAGAAAACGTAGATTTTGCTCTTTTTATTCAGGATGATATGCAGGTTGTAAGGAAAATAGGCGAAGAGGATCTGGAAAGAGTCCAGGAGTTTTTTAAACAGAATCCGGATTCTGCCCAACTATATACCTGTTTTCTCAAAAGATGTAATCAAAAATGGGATGATGAAAATACTTTACTTGATGCCAGCAAGAATGCCTATTTTAGGCCGATTGACGGACCCAGGAGGTCCAGCTTTTCTGCTGTTGGCTTGATTGCCGTTCCAAGGTTTTTAACAATGTTTGGAAAACTTAAAAAGAGTGAGCATGAAAATGATACTACCGGCAGGGAAAGACAAATAAAGATGGGTCTTTATATCTATCCTTTTATGATGTGGTTACCGTTTCCCAAATCTTATAGAAAGGGGAAAAGAGGTGTTTATCACAAAATCAAAGAAATACTTGCAAATAGTGGATTTTATCCCTATGAAGAGATGTCATCATTCTCAGAAGAAAGACTTTTTCATCGATTAATTGACATTCGCCCATATGCGGAAGATTTTCTTTCTTGTCCGCCTGTTCAAAAAATGAAGCAATGGTCTTTTACCGGAGTAAATTATGCTTTTATTGAGATGGGAGGATGGAGAAAATTGTTAGGTAAAAAGTTAATATGGATAGAAAAAAGAATATCGAGAATAAGAAAAATCATATAGGTTTTTTTATTTCTGCACTTCATGGCGGAGGAGCTGAACGAGTGTTTGTTATTTTAGCAAATGAGTTTGCCGAGAGAGGTTATATTGTTGATTTAGTTTTAATTCGCAAAAAAGGCCCTTACCTGAAAGATGTAATGGAAAAAGTAAATATTATTGATTTGAATGTTTCCGGAGTTTTAAAGAGCCTATTTCCTCTGATTCAATATTTAAGAATAAAAAATCCTGACATCTTAATTTCTACTTTGAATCGAGTGAATCTCGTGGCCATTGCAGCTAAAATAATAAGCCATTGTTTTGTAAAATTAATCATAAGACAGGCCAACTGTTTTACCTCTTTATCTAATAGAAAAACAAAGCTATTGGGGCGTTTCTTGTATCATCGGGAAGACGCTATTGTTGCTATATCAGATGGAGTTAAGAAAAATTTAATGGAAACTTTTAAGCTATCGGAACAAAAAATTAAAGTAATTTATAATCCGGTATTCCGAACGTCCATTTTAAAAGATTCAAAAAAAGAGGTAGACCATCCTTTTTTTAAGGAAAAAGGATACAAAGTTATTTTAGGAGTTGGTAGGTTAGAAAAACAAAAAAATTTTTCTTTGCTAATTAAAGCATTTAACAAAGTTAGGGAGGCAAGAAAAGTAAGACTAATCATTTGCGGAGAAGGAAAACAAAGAGAGGAGTTAGAAGATTTAATTCAGGAACAAGGTTTAGAGAACGATATTTCTATGCCTGGTTTTGTTGATAATCCATATGCTTACATGGCTAAGGCAGATGTATTTGTGCTTTCTTCTTTGTACGAAGGGTTTGGCAATGTATTAGTCGAGGCAATGGCGTGCGGTACTCCGGTGGTAAGTACCGATTGTCCAAGTGGACCCTCTGAAATAATAGAAAAGGGAAAATACGGTAAGCTTGTACCGATTAATGATATAAATTCTTTAGCAGAGGCTATTCTAGAAACCTTGGATCACCCTTTGGATAAAATGCTTTTACAGAAGAGAGCAAAATATTTTTCGGTAGAAAAATCGGTAAAAAAATATCAGGATCTATTGAATGAGTGTATTGAAAAATAGATTGGCAAAAAGAATAAAATGATTCAAAAAAAGAAATACATGATCCAAAATAAAGGATTTATCTATTTTATTTTAAAAGTATTTCGATCTTATCTTTTTTATTTCATCAATAAAATAACCCGTTGCCAGTTAGAAAAAATATCTTTTTATAAGCACTTTGGCTATCCTTTAAACCTTAAAAAACCTAAATCCTTCAATGAAAAAATCGCCTGGAAGAAGGTCTATGATCGAAATCCACTCCTGCCCATTACAGCCGACAAATATGAAGTTCGATCTTATCTCAAAGAAGTACTTGGAGAACAAAAGGCAAAAGAAATCCTCATTCCGATGTGGTATGTAACCGATCAGCCTGAAACCATTCCCTTTGAAAGCCTTCCTCCTGACTTTATTATCAAGCCTAACCATGCCTCGGGAAAGAGTATCGTTATTGAGCATGGATCTTATGACCCTAG
>JAFGSC010000157.1 GCA_016934875.1 Candidatus Atribacteria bacterium | reverse complement strand
CTATCCTTAAAATCATTGACATCATTATTGTTTCTATCCATAATCAACATCTATTTCCTACAGATTCTCATCATATGTTTTATAGATAATTGCGGCCGTATAAACAATTTAGTGTTACATAATAGACGTAAAATAACACGGCTATCAGGCAGTCTACTATATGTTATGCCAAAAAAATATGTTGCACGTACCAAATATTGTACTATATAATATACAAATTAAATAATTAATGAGGTGCAACATGCAAAGATTAAAAATAAACCAGGATATCAAACCACTGTCTGAAGTAAGAACTGGTATTGCAAATTTTATTAAGCAAGTCCATGACACTAAAAGGCCTGTCATTATTACTCAGCATGGTAAAAGTGTTGCAGTACTTCTAGACGTCAACGAATATGAAGCAATGCAAGAAAAGATAGAGCTTTTAACAGACGTCCAGATATCCCTTAACCAGATTGAAAACGGGGAAGGAATAAATCACGAGGATGCAAAAGCAAAAGTTATGAAAAGAGTTCAAAAATGAAAATAATATGGTCACCATTAGCTATCGACAGAGCTTCTGAAATCGTTGACTATATTTCTCAAGACAAACCATCCGCAGCAGAAAAATGGATCGATACCGTATTTTCAAAAGTTGAACAGCTTAAATCTTCTCCGGAAATCGGAAGGATTGTTCCTGAAATAAAAAACGAGCAATTTCGAGAAATAATATATGGAAATTACCGTATAATATATCGCATCGAAAAGAAACAAATATCAATTCTTACAATTCGGCATGGTATGCAAATACTGCCAGTAAAAGAAATTTTGGAATAACATCACGCTTTACTAGGAATTGTGCTCCGCCTTGCTCCGCACAATCCTGTAAGCTGTGCGTTAAGGCATAAAAATGTATAGAGGGATATTCACTACCATGGAATTTATGCCCGCAGGTGAGATCATTGGAAAGGCACATCAGGTGCGTACTGTAACAATCAAGCAAAGTCCACAGTTACCTGATGGAGATTATAGTTTTATTGATTCGTATTGCGCTGATCCTGATTGTGATTGTCGTAAAACGATGATTCAAGTAATTCACAACGAAAAGATCGTTTCGATTATTAACTATGGATGGGAGTCTGCTGAATTCTACAAGAACTGGTGGGGTGATGATTCGAATAATAATCCAATGCCAAAAATGCATGGTGCGTCTATTGATATTACGAGTCCGGACCTTGTAGACCGGAATGGTATCCTAGCCCTATTCAATGCTTTGCTAAATGATATATGGGTTGCGAAATTTAAACATCATTACAGAGAATTTAAAAAGGCGATCTCAAAAGAACCAAGTAGGAGCAACTAAAGCCGAATAAACGAAGTTCAAGGTGATTTGCTGGTTTTTCTTGCCGATTTGAATTTAACATTTTCAATGGTCTTCATACTTTATCGACCATCGGCACTTTTAACCGGAAAACCTAAATAGAAAATTTAAATTAAATTTTATATGTAATAATAAGCTGTTATCGATAAATCATTGTCGCTAAATAGTAACTTTAAAACAGCTTTTAACCATCAGCTGCACTAAACCCCGGAGGGTTCCTTGCTTGATATGAAACAACACGGCGGAGCTGGTGAGCTGGCAGTTCTGTGTGAAAGAAAGCTTGAAACGGGGCTCAATATCGCATTAACTCGGACAAGGCTACTGCCTTGCTGGTTATGCATTAAAAGGAATATCCTATGATTCGGAAGGCTTCTAAAAAAGATGTTGGAGCAATTTCTTTGTTACTTAATGAAATAAACGAACAACACATTCTGCTTGCACCATCAAGATATAAAAAAGTAACAGACGATTTCAACCACTCCTATATAAAGAAATATTTAAGTGAGGAATCTAATACAGTAATAGTTTCAGAAATAAATAATCGAATTATTGGTGTCGCTTTATTATCTATAAAAAACTATGATCATAATGGTCCAACTAAAAATATCAAAACCGCTTTTCTTGACACTATTGCCGTTTCCAGTTCACAACGACGAAGAGGGGTAGGACAAGAGCTTTTAACTGAAATAGAAAAGTTAGCAAAACAGCTGTCTTGCAGTGCAATAAAAATTAATGTAGCAGCTGAAAATAATGATGCTTTAAAATTTTATGAACAACTGGATTATAAAGAATCTGACATTCAATTGATAAAAATAATTTGACAAACAATTCAACCCGACGTGCTTACTATCTTGCCAAATCAAGCTTCAAAGGTTATGTATGGATAAAAAAAAGAATCTAAAACCATTAGCTGTCACATTTGCTGCAAGTGGAGTCTGGGATACGATAGCAGGTATTCTGTTTCTTTTTGTAATCGGAACAGGTCGATTAATCAATGATCCTAATACCCACTCTTTTTATAGCGTGTTTCTTGCTTCTTTCTTTTTCTGTTTCGCTTACCTGCAATTTTTGTCATCTTTTAATATTCGAAGATATATTTTTAATGTCGGATGTTTGATTATTGGCAGGGTTTTCTATGTCATTCTGCTTTATTCCTATATGCTGTTTTACGAAGATTTTCCTTTCACCTTCTGGTTTACCGGAATTGTCGATGCTACTTTTACGCTATTATATTCTATTTTCGCTTTCCGTGGTGGCATAGGAATTAAAGATTTATTCTTACCATTTCGTGAAAACAAATAAAAAATAGGAGGAGATCAAATAGTGGAAAATCAATTCAAGGAAATAATTCATTACGCCACACTTGCTCCCTCGGGGCACAATACCCAACCATGGCAATTTTCAGTCAAAGGCAACTCTGTTCTAATATATCCAGATTACTCCCGAAGACTTCCCATCGTCGATCCTGACGATCACGCGTTGTATATTAGTCTGGGATGTGCTCTGGAAAATCTCATAATCGCGGCAAACCACATGGGCTATAGTGCAAACGTTGAATGTTTTCCTCAAAATGAAGAAAAAGATTACGTTCGAGTAACCATTAATAAAGAAAATGTCAGACTTGATGCCGATCTTTTCGATGCCATCTCAATACGACAAGCAACCCGAAGCAAGTATGATGGCCGGCCGATCCCTGCAGAAGACTTGGAGAAGCTCAAACAGGCTGGTAATCAGGATAAGGTTTCTTTTATCCTGTTTACAGAGAAAAGGGAAATTGATCCGATCGTAGAATTTGTAAAAGAGGCAAATATGCTTCAGTTTCGCAATAAATCATTCGTCAATGAATTAATCAAATGGATTCGTTTCAGTAAAAAGGATGCTCTTACGAGTCGTGATGGATTG
>JAFGSC010000156.1 GCA_016934875.1 Candidatus Atribacteria bacterium | reverse complement strand
TTTAATGATTCGGGGCATGAGTTACAGGCTAATTTTTCAGTAGGACATAGAGAGGGTAATGAAGAAAGCATAACAGAACTTTGGGAGAATGGAATCATACAGGATGGTAAAAAGAATACTGAAACTGGACCCGGCAATCGCTTAAATGGAAAAATAGAGTATAAATTACCTTTCAATCAATTCAGTAAATTTGAATCTGGTTGGGAAGGCAATTATCATCTTCACGATGAAAATTCAGGTTTTTATTCTTTTGATACAGTAGGGCAAATTTATCAATTCCAACCATTATATAGTCACGATGTAAAAAGTTCTCAGAATGTCCAAGCTGTTTACTCTCTTTATTCTAACAAAATCAGTGATTTCGGTTTTCAACTGGGTATGAGAGGTGAATATACTCTACAAAAAATAGAAATATTAGACTTAAATAATACTTTCAAGATTGATAAATTTGACTACTTCCCAAGTATTCATATGTCTTATCAATTAGGCGGTGGGCATCAAGTAATGGGAAGTTATGCCCGAAGAATACATAGACCAAGAATGTGGGATTTAGAGCCATACGAAGTTTGGATGGACGCGAACAACATTAGAAAAGGTAATCCAAATTTAATACCTGAATATATTGACTCTTATGAACTTGGGCTTCAGACATTCATAGGTCCTGTTGTCCTTTCGTCAGAATTATATTATCGAGTTACTAATAATAGAATGGAAAGAATTCGTTCTGTCTATGCTGAAAAGATAACTTTGAATACAATAGATAATGTTGGAAAAGATTATTCATTGGGTGCTGAGTTTCTTGTAAACATTGATCCTATTGGCTTTTGGAATGTAAATTTGATGGGTAATTTGTATAACTATAAAATTGAAGGAGTTCTTTATAATGCTCCGTTTTCACAAGAAAGTTTCAATTGGCGATTAAGAATAAACAATATTCTTAAATTTGGAAAGGATACTCAAATTCAGCTTAACGCAAGTTATAACAGCCCATCTGTAACTGCTCAGGGAAGAAGAGAAGGATTCCTTACTACCGATTTAGCTTTCAGACAAGATTTCCTGGGTGATTTCCTTACCCTTACTCTTCAAATAAGAGACTTGTTTGGCACTTCAAATCATGAGTTTACATCGGAAGGAATTGATTTTTATAAATACAATTATTTTGAACGCGAAGCACCTATGGTTTTGTTAAATCTCAAACTGAATATCAATCACTATGAAAATGATAAAAAAAGAGGAAACGGAGATGATGAAAGCGATGCTGAAGGAATGAGTGATTTTCAGTAACTATATAATTAAATCCTGCTTGTTAAAACCCGATTTCTTTTTGAATTCGGGTTTTTTTATTTTTAACATTGTAATACTAATATTTTTTCATTTTTATATAGTTTTAGAATGTTTTCAAAAGTATATTCAAGTTCAACTCACGGAATAGATGCTTTCCTGGTTGAAGTGGAAACTCATTTCGATATGCAACTTTCTCAATTCACGATTGTAGGACTTCCTGATAATGCAGTGAAAGAAAGTAGGGATAGAGTTACTGCTGCAATTAAGAATTCTGGATTGGAATTTCCAAGAAGAAAAATCACAATCAATCTTGCTCCTGCAGACATTAAGAAAGAAGGGAGTGCGTATGACCTTCCTATTGCAATTGGTATACTCGCTGCAAGTAAAATTGTAAAAGAAGATAAACTAAGCAATATAATTTTCTTGGGTGAACTTTCGCTCGATGGAAATTTAAGAAAAGTAAAAGGTGCGTTACCTGTCGCCGTTCAAGCCAAAAAAGATAAGATGAGTTTAATCGTTCCAACTGAATCTGTAAAAGAAGCATCAATCGTTGAAGGGCTGAATGTTTTTGCTGCAGAAAATCTGAATGAAGTAGTAAATTT
Source organism: Candidatus Atribacteria bacterium (assembly GCA_016934875.1). GTDB lineage: Bacteria > Atribacterota > Phoenicimicrobiia > Phoenicimicrobiales > Stramentimicrobiaceae > JAFGSC01. The sequence continues at coordinate 1,105 of JAFGSC010000156.1, read as the reverse complement.
CTTAAATGGTAATTTAGATTTGAAACCTGTTAAGTCGGATTTAAATGAAATATTTTCAAGAATAAATACATATCAACTGGATTTCTCGGATGTGAAGGGACAGGAAAATGTAAAGCGTGCATTGGAAATTGCCGCCGCAGGGGCACACAATATTTTAATGATAGGACCTCCCGGTTCAGGTAAGACAATGTTGGCAAAGAGATTTCCTTCTATTCTACCTCCTCTTACCTTTGATGAAGCATTAGAAACAACAAAGATACATTCAATAGCGGGATTAATCCCAAGTAATACAGCATTAATAACCGAGCGACCTTTCCGTAATCCACATCATACAATTTCGGATGCTGCATTAATTGGTGGTGGAACATTTCCAAAACCGGGCGAAGTTTCGTTTGCTCACCACGGAGTTTTATTTTTAGATGAATTACCTGAATTCAAAAAAAATGTTTTGGAAGTTATGCGTCAACCATTAGAAGATGCAAAAGTTACAGTTAGCCGCTCTAAAATGTCGCTAGTATTTCCTGCTAATTTCATGTTAGCTGCTGCTATGAATCCTTGCCCGTGTGGTTATTTTACAGACCCTACTAAGACATGCACTTGTACCCCTCCACAGATTCAAAAGTATATGGCAAAAATTTCTGGACCACTCCTTGACAGAATTGATATTCATATTGAAGTGCCTGCTGTAAATTTCAAAGAATTATCCTCACATGCAATGGAAGAGGAATCAAGCAAAATTAGAGAAAGAGTTGTTAAAGCAAGAATGGTTCAACTTGAACGATTTAAGAATAAAAATAATATCTTTAACAATGCAGATATGGGAACGAGTGAGGTCAGAGAGTATTGCCAATTGGATCAGGAATCATCTGACCTTTTAAAAATGGCAATGTCAAAACTCGGATTGTCTGCTCGTGCTTATGATAGAATACTAAAGGTCAGCCGAACGATTGCAGACCTTGAAAACGAGAAAAATATTTTACCTCAACATATCAGCGAAGCTATTCAATACCGCAGTCTCGATAGAGAACTTTGGAATCATTAAATTACGACCACTAAGTTCACTCAGGACACTAAGAATAAAATTTATAATTTCAATTTATTCCTT
>JAFGSC010000155.1 GCA_016934875.1 Candidatus Atribacteria bacterium | reverse complement strand
GCTCCTTCATGGTTTCCTTTAATCGATAAGGCATTGAGTCCCCTAAGTTTCTCAATGCAATAGCCTGGATCAGCCCCATATCCTACAATATCACCTAAACAGATCAAATCATCCACATTCCCAAGCTTTTGAAGAACTGCCTGCAAGGCTTCAGCATTACCATGAATGTCTGAGATAATACCGATCCTCAAAGTAACTTACCTCTTTTCCAAAAAGTAAAATACAATTCAAAGTGATTACTTTCTTAAGAAAATATTTTACTAGTCATATCTTTCTATAAAATCATAGAAAGAAAGGCTTCAATTCTTTCTCGATGCCATCCCCTGCAAAGAATATGGTGATTTGCAATTGATCTATCTAAAAAATTATTCACTGGCTCTTTAAGTAAAATTTGGAATTGAGTTCGGCAAAGGTTCGGTAATTCTAAATTTTTAGTCAATTCTCCTTCTGAAATGAAGTATTTTTCGACTTTTCCATCTATTTTAAACAGCGTGACTGGTCCTTCTTTTACTTTACCCCGAATGGCAATACCCATCCCTGATTCAAAATGACTATCCCAATGATAGCTTTCGCACATATTGATCGGGACGGTGCAATGAGCAATGGTCATCTCGTTCTTCTCCTGATCAACACAGGCCGGATTACCCATAAATACCGGCTGATCCGTTAACAGATAGGCAATAATCATGGAAATAAGAGCTGGCACATCCCCTTCACATCCGGCTACAATCCCTTCTCGATTCAATAGGGACAAAGCCAGGCAACCAGTATTTTTATAAAAATCCAGCAAATCAAAACATCGAACAGTAATCGCATTGAAATGATATTCACGAACTAGGTTTTTCAAACCTTGATAAATCTGTAATGATTTTTGGATAACCGGTTGATCAAAACCGGTTGGTATAATGTCAACATTGGAAAAGATATCATCAATTTTCACTTGATCAATATGTCTGATCATTTCCTCGATGGGAAGATCAAATATTTTAATCCCTAACTTTTTCCTGATCGCGTTGTAATCCGCTCCACTGGCAATAAGCCAATCAGAGGGCTTGCCCAATACGCCAACATGGTACTTATGGCAGTCCTTTTTAACCTCTATTACTTTTCTTAATAATTTTAACCGATTCGCAATCCATTCTTCGGTTCCATGTAAAATTTCTACCCTTTCACCTCTTCTTTGCAAATATTCCTTAATTTCCAAGGCTGCCGGTAGCGCATTATGCAAGCACCCCGCCAAAAGGAGATAAGGAGAAGGAAATTGTTGGTAGATCCGTTTAAACTTTTCCTCAACCCCTCCAGACTCAATAAAAATCAATGGAAGGATTGATTTATCCTTTGCATCACCTAGATGAATGGGTACCAAGGGTTCCCCTAAATATTTTTCGATTGACTCAAGAAAAGGTCCTAGGGAATGGTTGACCTGATTTTGGTCATGAAAACTTGAAATTAAACGATAATAACCAATTTTCAAATATTTTCTCCTATCGATCGCCCTTTATATTCATATTAGTTTCCCACTACCGCTATCGCGGTCCCCCCTTTTCCAATATGCACGCTCAGTGCAGGAGATCCTTCCGCAATGAATATTTCAGCATTGGGAAAACGTAATTTTAATTCTTTTTGATACCATTGAGCAATTTTAACATCCTGGATATGGGCAATTCCGAAACAAGGATTCTTCACATTTTGAGCAAATTGGGTGGCTAATTCCAATGTTTTATGCAATAAACGTTGGTAGCCAACTACCTTGGCTGCCTCCTCGAAAGCACCTTGCTGATTCAGCGAAATAACCGGTTTGAGATGCATCATGGAGCCTATGAGTCCCTTCAGTTTATCTAGCCGACCACTTCTGATTAAATATTTTAACGTTGGAATGCTAACAAACAGCTTACTTTGCTTGATATGGTATTCCAGTTTCTTGATAATCTGGTCTTTGGTTAAACCATCTTCGATCAATTGGGCTGCCTTTAAAATCAATAATCCTAAAGCAATTGTGCTCGTTTTGGCATCTAATACCTGAATTTTATCATGATATTTACTTTTTTTACTAGCGACACAGGCTGCTTGATAAGTTCCGCTCAGTTTTCCAGAAAGATGGATAGAAATAATTTCATCACTCTCCTGACCTGCTTGTTGATAGACATCTTCAAAATATTGATAAGGAGGCTGTGAGGTCGTCACATGATGGTTCGAATTTTCTAAATAATCGACGACTTCTTTTGTAGAAATATTGATCCGGTCTAAAAAGCTATTTTGATCGACCTGAACCGCGATCGGAACTAATTTGATCTGATATTTCTCGATGAGATCATCGGGTAGATCACAGGTAGTATCCGTCACTAAAGTAATTCTTTTGTTATCCGTTTTCTTAGCCACATCTTCTGTTTGTTCCCACATATCATCAATTTTCGTTTCAATAATATTCCCTAAAGAGCCTACCTGGGCAATCACAAAATCAGGCTGATTGGTGTGAATATGAACCCTAATCTGTTCACCAGAACCAGCGATCACCTGGGAATCACCCAAACCATCCAGTTTTTGTCTGAGTAAATCTTTATCTAAATCTTGCCCTTCTATAAGGCATTCAGTACAATAACGGAACTTCACTTTTCTTCTGGAATGAAGCAAAGGTTTTTTTATAAGGGGAACCATGGATTGCTGCTCATCATTTTTTAATGTTCTTAATTTGCCGAACTCAATAAAATCAACAATCCCTTCTAATATGTTCACAAACCCTTCTGCACCAGCATCTACAACTCCTGCTTTCTTTAAAATAGACAACTTATTGGGTGTCTCTAACAATGATTTCTTTGCCTTGTTCAGAGACTCTTTAAATAGTTCCACAAAATCAGGCGTTCTATGGGCTAGTTGGTTAATATAATGAGCCCAATCCTTCATCACCGTAATAATGGTTCCTTCACGAGGATTGGCAATTGCTAAAGTCGCTTGTTCGGCTGCCCTAACTGCAGCTTGAGAAAACGCTATGGTCGTTAAACGAGTCATTCCGCGCGTTGCCTCTGCCAAACCCTGAAAAAACTGGGCAAGAATGGCACCTGAATTTCCTCTGGCACCCATCAAAGCAAATTTGGCAATTCGTTGAATCATTTCTTCGAAAGAATTCTTGCGGAAATCCATCACACCCATAACAATATGATTCATAGTCACCGCCAAGTTAGTACCAGTGTCGCCATCAGCTACCGGAAACACATTAATATCATTGAGATGATTCTTCGTTTGATTAATTCGCTGCGCTGAGGTCATGATAAATCTTCTAAAACGAATTCCATTAATATACTGTATTTGTATAGCCATATTTTATTTACCTACTATATTATATTTAATCCTTAATGTTATATTATAGCATCTTAAAAATGAAAGGATTGTTTTTATCTTTACTGGATCACCTCTAAATGAAATTTCTACAAAACTCTTACAAACTTCTCTTGATAGATGAATAAACAATGATCACGAACCATTACGTTAAGAAAACAATACAATTCACTTAAATATTAAGCCAACAGAATTAATTTTGCAAGAGTATGAGTTAATCAGAGAAGAAATTTTGAAAAAATTGTAAGGGTTGGAAATCAAATCAATGGGTTAAAACGTGTTATCGTTTCAACCCATTGATTGACAACTAGCAAATTCAATGATTTCTTAAGCAATTAATAAACCGTAAGATACTGATCCAGCTCCCAGGGATGAACATGGCAACTATAGCTCTCCCATTCCAAATATTTTGCCCTAAGATAATTACTGACAATATGTTCCGTCAAACCCTGTTGCAATACTTTGTCCTTTTTAAATTCTTCCAGCGCTTCTTTTAAATTACCCGGTAAATTTTCAATACCATACTTCTTGAGTTGAACTTCATCCATATGATAGATATTTTCACCCACTGGATCCGGTGGTAAAATTTTCTTCTTAATTCCGTCTATTCCTGCTGATAGAATAACCGCAAAGGAAAGATATGGATTACAAGCCGAATCAGGGCTACGTAATTCAATTCTGGTAGCATTCTTCCTGGCAACCGGAACCCGGATAAGAGGACTTCGATTCCTGTGTGACCATGCGATATAGACCGGTGCTTCATAACCGGAAACCAAACGTTTATAAGAATTTACCAGCGGATTCGTGATAGCAGTCAACCCCTTGGCATGTTTCATAACGCCTCCGATAAAATAAAGAGCTGTCTGACTTAATCCGAATTTACTATCAGGGTCATAAAACGCATTCGTGCCATTCTGGAAAAGAGAAAGATTGGTATGCATTCCCGAACCGGGAACACCAAAAATAGGTTTTGGCATAAAGGTTACATGTAGATTATGCCACATGGCAATTGTTTTACTCGTTAATTTCAATACCAT
>JAFGSC010000154.1 GCA_016934875.1 Candidatus Atribacteria bacterium | reverse complement strand
TGAACAGAATAATATTTCAAACTTCAAGGAGATATTCATAAATCAATTTGAATTTGCAGTAAAGACATATTTTTAGGATGGAAGAAACAAAAACTATATGTCAATTGGGGTTTCGGTGCGGACAACAAAGTTCGCAGCCCGCTACAACGGCATCGGGGTTCGACAGGAACTAAGCCCGCAATCCCCAACTGCATATAGTTTCGGCCGTTGGGTGCAAGTAAAACGGACGATATACCACAATTTTGAGTTTTATTTTATCTTTGTAAATAAAAGAATTAAATTCTTGAACATAGAACATAACATATCGCGAATAAAGTATCTTATCAAGCTCTATCGAATTACAACCGAGGACTTTTTGATTAAGATTAGTGAGGGACTGAAAAATCCTTTAACTGAAAAGGATGTGTTCGGACGTGAAATTAAAATCAGCAATCTGAAACGAATTGACAAATTGTTTAACAAAGGCATTGAATTCTATCTAAATCCAAAGCCAATAAATGAAAACAAAGACGCAAGTATCTTCTTTCGAAAAGATAAATTCATTTCGGAATTAAATATTGGAGCTAAAAAAATTGTAAACAAATTTGAAGACCTTAAAATTTCATTAAATGCAATTTCAAAACTAGCTGATATTAAAATAAAAAGATTAATTCCAATTTATAACTTAACTGATAATCCAGTCAATGTTGCTGAAGAAATAAGAGAAAAACTTTATCCTGAAGAAGCGAATCCAAACTTAAGAGATTTCTTAAAACAGTTAATTGCAAAGTTTGCAGAATACAACATTTTCGTTTTTGAGTTTATTGAAACGTGGAATAAAAAAGACACTGCAAATATTAATGGATTCTTTCTAAATCCAAATGTAATTGTCCTTAAAAGACAACAAAAAGCATTCAGAAGAGAAATATTTACACTTATTCACGAACTTGGTCATTATTTGCTTAATGAAGAGGAAATTGAAGAGGTTGAAGTAAGCTCTATTTCAAAAAAGGATTTAACAAAAATAGAGAATTGGTGTAATAATTTTGCCTATTATTTCCTAATTGGAGATTTCAAAAACACAATTGATAATATTGAAAATGCTACTGCTTCAAATGATTACAACTTTAATTTGATAGAGCATATATCGAAAGAAACACATTTAAGCACATTAGCTCTATTCACAAGATTATTGTACTCAGGTAAAATATCTAGAACTAATTATCAAAATGTAAAAGATGACCTAGATTATAAATACCAACAAAAGATTGATGAAGAAAAAAAGCAAAAAGAGTTGGATAAATTAGCTGGAATTAAAAGAGGCGGTTCTGTTCCAAAACCTATAAATTCCCCACTTTTTGTAAATACATTGCAATCGGCTCTTTATGGAGGAATCATTAATGAATATGATTTTTGCAGACAACTAAACATAAAACCAGACAAAATACAGCAATATATCTAATGGAGTATATAATTGACACAAGTACATGGGTTTCATTGATCCGTTATTACAAACTGTTTGATACGAGTTCTATTATTTATGATTTTTTCAAAAGAAAAATCGAGAATAAAGTATTTGTTTTAATAAACGAAGTCTCAATTGAGTGTTCTTATGTTTCCAATGGTTTTGTTGCTAAAGAATTAGACTTTGTAAAAGACAAAAAATTCATTACAAAAACAGTTGATATTCTACCTTCAAAGAAATTTTATAACCTTTTAGAAAATCAATTTTGCAATGCATTCCAAAGAAGAAATCTTCAAGATTTTGAAATTGAAAATTTAACCGAAAGTTTTATAAAATCTGCAGATGCAAAAATAATAATGACTGCAATTGCAGAAAAAAAGCAAGGACAAGAGATTATTGTTGTTACCGAAGAAACAATTACGAATAATGACAATAAGTTATTCAAAAAAATTACTGCAATGTGTTCTGCATTGGACATTAAATGTGTGAGATTGCCTGAATTGATTAAAATGTTTGATAACGAGATACTAATTGGAATAACCAATACCTGCGCCTAACATTTTGTTTATTACATTGCGGCTGAGGTGGTGCATGTCGTTGCGGATTCCCGTAATTATCTCGTCCGTAACCGGACAGATAATCGCCCGCAATCCGCCGTAACGTATAATTTTCCGTTGTGTACATTCATATTGCAGCTTAAAAAGGCTTATTTGAGCTCGTTTTTTTCAAAAAACAGTTAGCAGGCATTATAAAAAAGTGCAAATTCGTAATATTGAACTTTAATCTAAAATATATGCCATGATAGATTCTAAAGTAAAAGAAATAAGGGATTTTTGTAAAACCAATTCCAACCCTGATATTATAAAGAAATACCAGCGATATTTCAAAGAAGGGTACGATGGTTATGGAATTGATGACAAAATATTCAAAGAGCAGATAAACAAATGGACTGAGCAATGGAAAGACGAAATGACTATTGAAAGTTACCTTTCGTTAGGTGATGAGTTAATGAAAAATGGAAGATTTGATGAAAAGCACGTTGCTATAAATTTTTTAAAATCAAGCAGACAGGACTTTTCAAAGGTTACATTTCATCGGATTGGCAATTGGTTTGATTGTGGAATTAATAATTGGGCAACTACTGATGTTTTATGCATGTCTGTTTTGTCAATTCTATTATTTGACAAAGTTATCAGCTATAATGATTTAAAAACTTGGATTGATTCTGAGTCAGAATGGAAACGTAGAGCTGTGCCTGTTGCACTTGTTGAGCTTGATAAGTTAACAAATGATTTAAAACCTTTAGAGTCAATAGAACTTGTTGAACCATTAATGCTTGATAATTCAGAATACGTACAAAAAGGTATAGGTACTTTATTACGTGGATTATGGAAAAAATATCCTGCAGATATTGAGATTTTTTTAATGAAATGGAAAGACAAATGTGGAAGATTGATTATTCAGTATTCCACAGAGAAAATGGATAAGGAATATCGAAAGAAATTTAGTAAAAGAAAATAAAGCACTACGGCAAAACAATGTGTATAATTCATAAGAGTTTCAATCGCTTATTGCGTTTTACACTCGCCGTTAAAGCCATTAAAAAAGACCTTGTATATAACATAAAAACAATGAATTATGACTAATTTTTTAATCGCAGTTTTAATAGGTGTAGTTGCAGGATTAATTGATGTAATTCCGATGATAATAATGAAACTTGACAGGGTAGCGAATATTTCTGCATTCGTACATTATTTTGCATTAGGACTTATAATACCTTTTGTAAATTGGGGCATGCCTCTCTGGATTTCAGGCATAATTATTTCATTACTATCAGCTTTACCTATAATGATAATTGTTTATCCGAAAGACAAAAAATCAATAATCCCAATGATAATTTTTGCAATTATTCTTGGAGCTGGAATTGGACTTGCAGGAGCAAAATTTATTGGTTAAAAAATGACATCTGATAAATTAAAATATGATGGATTGATCGCTCCATGTGGTATGAATTGTGGCCTTTGTATTGGTCATCTTCGAGAAAAAAGACCTTGCGGAGGGTGTTTTAAGAAAGACGATGAAAATAAACCAAATGTATGCAGAAGTTGTATAATTGTGAATTGTGATTTATTATCAGAAACAGAATCGGGATTCTGTTATGACTGCGAGAAATATCCATGTCCCAGATTAAAAAGTCTTGATAAACGATATCGGACAAACTATGGAATGAGCATGATTGGGAATCTAGAATACATTAAAAATAATGGACTTGAGGAATTTCTTAAAAATGAAGAGATTCGTTGGACATGCTCAGCATGTGGTCATGGACTATCAGTACATAGAGACTATTGCATAAATTGTACGACAAAGAAAAATTGAAATACGCACGGTTTTGTAAATTGCATTGCGGTGTTGGTGCCGGTTGTTACCTCGGTTTCCCGCATGGTTGTTTTGTTCTCACGAACAGACAATCGCCCTCAACCCGCTACGGCAACTTATGATATTCAGTTGTGCT
>JAFGSC010000153.1 GCA_016934875.1 Candidatus Atribacteria bacterium | reverse complement strand
GCACATCTACAATGGCATCTTTTAAAACTCTTGAACTTTCCTGATCCTTCATTTCTCCTACTCCTTGCTTTTAAAACTATTTTATCTTTTGTTTAGTAATTAATATTTTAAATACGTGAAAGATCAACATTTTTTGGTAAATTCAGTATAAAAACCTCTAATAATTCAATTAATTGTTCGATATCTCTTAAATGGCAGCTTTCTAGGGGGGTGTGTGTATATCTTGCTGGAAATCCCACCTCTATCGAGGGAATTCCTTTGTTTTCGAGTTGCAAAAAAGAAGCATCAGTTAAGCCTCCATAAAAGACATTCCTCTGTACTTGAATGTCTGCTTTATTTGAAGCTTTTTCAAATAAATTTAGTAATTTTGGATTAGGCACAACACCACCCAGGGTCCCTCTACCGTGAAAACTATAAGTGTTAATCACCGGTCCTCCTCCAAGCTTTACATTTGTCTTATCAAGATCGGGTGTATCGCAAGATACCGCTACATCTATAGCTATAGCAAAATCAGGGTTTATTGCTCGGGCAGCAGGCAGTACTCCCCTTAAATTGTATTCTTCCTGAACCGAGCCTACCAAATAAATTTCCGGAGAATATTCTTTATTTAGAAGTCTTTCCATAAGGGAAAGTAGAACCAGGCAGCCTCCCCGGTTATCAATAGCAGGGGAAAAAACAATAGGACCATTTCGAATAAAATCTCTGGCGTAAGTAATTGAACTACCCACATTAACCCCTAAAGAAAGGACTTCTTGAGAGCTGGCACAGCCTATATCGATATACAGTTCCTCAATGGGTATTACCTTATATCTTTCACTGATTGCGGTAAGGTGGTGGGATTTGCTGCCGACAATTCCCTCGATAAAATTACCTTTCTCCGCTCTCACCAAAACTTTACAACCTAACAGTATCTTTTCGGGGATACCCCCAATTTTCTCTACCCTTAAAAAACCATTGGAACTAATTTTACGTACAATCATTCCCACTTCGTCCATATGAGCTATTATCATAATTTTTGGCCCCTTAGAAAAGGCCCCAAAACTGGTTATAACATTCCCCAGTGAATCGACTTCTGCTTTAATTCCGTATGCCTTTGCTTTTTCATAGATATATTTAATCATCGGCTCTTCAAAACCGGAAGGACTAGGAATAGCGGTTAATTCTCTAAGCTGGTCTTCTAATCTTTTAAATTTATTCATAATTAATTTCCTCAATTTTTATTTATTTATAAAATTTTTATCTTTTTGAAATAGCTGCTAAGTTGTGAGATACCTTAGATGTTACTCGATACAGCTCTTTATAAAGCTTAAAATATTCACCATATAGGGAACTATTTTTCTCTATAGGAGTTATTTTTTTATCCCATTTAACCCAGCTTAAAATATCCTTCAATGATTTATTATACCCGATACCCAAGCCTGCTAAAAAAGCATCACCATAACAAGCCCCTAAAGTTATTTTAGGAACCAACTGATCTAATTTTGTAACATCACTTACAATCTGCAATAAGACCTCACTGTTAGTTCCTCCTCCGATAGCTACCGCTCTTCTTACCGGCAGACCCGCTTTCTCTATGTTCTCTATATTGTCCCTAATACCATAGGCTATTGCTTCTAAAATTGCCCTGAAGATATGTCCCTTTTTATGGAATAGACTTAATCCGATTAACACTCCTCGGGCATTAGGGTCATTTACCGGTGTCCTTTCTCCGCTAAAATATGGTAAGAGCAAAAGCCCTTCAGATCCCGGAGGAATTTCCTCAGCCAATCTATCTAATAACTGGTATGAACAACCATCTAGCAGGTCACTGAACCAAGACATTACTGCTCCTGAAGTAGACATACCGGCGGCAATTGCATACTGCTCTGGTTGTAAAAATATAGTAGGCCATATATTTCTATCCGCTTTAGTAAACTTATCGGTTATCTCTATAAAGAAGGAGCTGGTTCCGTACATTATCATTAAATCACCGTTTTCTACCACTCCTGAACTTATAGCTTCTGATGCTGCATCTGATGTTCCGGCAATGACTTTTGTACCCTCTTTCAATCCTGTTTTTTTAGCAGCTTCTCCGGTAATCTCACCGACTATGTCGGTAGTCCAGGTTATTTCGGGTAATAAATCGAGGGGAGCATCCGGCCAAAGAGCGTCTGTCCATTCTTTTTTCCTGCAATCAAAGAGGGGATTAAAGGTGCTTGCTGTATAATAATCTATTACCGAATGGCCGGTCAGACGGTTAACCAAATAAGTGGTAGCAGTAACAATTTTATCTGTCTTTTTGTAGAGCTCTGGTTCATTTTTCATAAACCACAAAATCTTCGGACCGGCAGCTTGAGATGATAGAAGAATTCCATTATATTTCAAAAGCTTATCTTCGCCAATTCTTTCGGTCATTTCAGAGATTTCTTTTTCGGCTCGATTATCTATTCCGTACAAAATAGCATTCCGAAGCGGCTCCCCCTTACTGTTTAAAGGCAGCATAGTCGGGGCAATAGCACTACAGCCCACCGCTGAAATAGATCCACTGTCGATACCAGTCTTTTGGAAAAGATCTTTGGTTAAAAATACAAAATCATTCCACCAAGAAAAAGCATTATGTTCAGCATAACCAGCCTTGGGAATAATCAGATCATGAGTACAGCAAGAATCTCCTATTACTACACCATCTTTGGTTACAATAACTCCTTTTGAACCATGGGTGCCTATATCAATACCTAAAGTACAGCCTTCATGCATAATCATCCTCTTCTAAAATTAAGTTTTAATAAGCCTGGGAATAAGCATTTGTAACAAATAGATAATTAGCTATGAGGAATTATTATTTCTTCAAATTTTTCTAAGTGAATTTACTTTTTGCATAAGCTTGTTTACGCGTTCTTGACTGACCGGATTCCAAGTGATTCCATCAACCTTAAAAGCTGTTCCTATGATAGCACCATCAACTTCTTTTAAAATATCTTCTACGGTTTCAGAAGTAACTCCCGTATTAGCTAAAACCGGCACCTCACCGGCATTCTCTTTTATCTCTTTAAATAGATTCATTTTTGCAACTATTCCTGTAACCGGACCAGAGACCAATAAGGCATCTGGTAAAGAGGACATAATAACACTCTTAGTAACGACTGATAGAGGTCGGGGAGCTACCGGTGCTGAGAATTCAGCATTTATGTTAAAGAAGAGTTTGATATTTTCCGCCTTTATCAGTTTTCGATAGGAGAATACTTCATGGCAATTAGTATGCCACATCCCCATATCCCCAGCATATTCATTGGTAAAAATCTCTCTTACAAAACTAGCTCCCGCTACTTTAGCTATTCCTAAAACGGCAATAGGGTCCCAAAGTACATCTACTCCAAAAGGTACCTTTACCTGAGATTTTACCTTGCCAATAACATAAGACATCGCTGCTATCGTTCCTACCCCAGCTTTAAATGAATACGGTCTGTCATGCTCGTTGCAAAACATAATACCATCTACTCCACCGGACTGGAGTTTTTCTACATCTTGAATCACGCCTTTTAAAATCGCTTCTATCCCCCCAATATCATCGTACAGATAGTTCCCTGGTAAAGGCAAAAAGTGCACCATCCCGATAATCGGTTTTTCCACTCCAAAGATACCTTCTAATATGTTTACCACGATATGATCCTCCTCGTATTAATACAACTATATTTCTATATTTACAAAATAATTTTAATAGACAAATCAAACTCTTCGTTTAAATTTACAATCTGTAAATCTTCCTCTGGTGTCCCTTTTTTAAATAGCAAAATAAAACTGGCTTTTATAGACAGCGGATAGGGAAGCCAATGCCACACCCTAGGTTTAAAATTAAAACCCTTTGAGCCATCAATAAAGAAAGCCTTGATAGATTTTGGATTAGGTAGATTGGAAGAAACAGAATGATTGTTCCCTAAAGCCACCACTACCACTGACTGACCCAAGACGGGTATCATAGCTTCCGAAGTATTTATATGGCATTCCAAATTATTACATAAGAAAGGCCGCTGGGACTTTACATTAAGCCAACAAAATTGACTGATCCCTTTATCTATTTTTACCTCACCGATTCCACACCAAAGGTCAAGCTCATCGTTAGAAAAATCCGGTTTGGTATTCGGTACATCTATTATCTCCCCATAAGGTTTAAAAGATTCCCCAGTCAACTCCTCTATTTTAATCTCAACTAATTTCATCTTTCCTCCTTTTTAAATAATCATCATTTACTAGAATTGGAAATATGGGTACTCATTGCATAGGCACTGTCCTTTAATATTGCATAAGTGCTTTCATACTGGTCTATAAAAAATTTATATTTTCTATGATCGTCCATATTCGGAACGACTGTCTCTTTAAATTTTACCATCTTATCTGCTGCTTCAGTAATACTATTGTACTTCCCAGCAGCAACAGCACTCAGAATTGCTGAACCTAATGCTGCTGCCTCTGAAGTAGTGGTCTTTTTGATAGGCAGTCCGGTTACATCAGCATAGATTTGAAGCCATAATTTACTATGTGTGGTTCCGCCACAAGCGATTATTTCATTAATTTCAAAATTGCTCTTTTTCATTACCCTTAAGATTACCTCTGTCCCGTAAGCGACCGCTTCCATTATAGCCCTATATATATGTACCGAGTTATGTTTTAAAGAAAGCCCTCTAATAACCCCTCTGCTGTAAGGGTCAACATACGGTGTTCTGTTCCCTTGCCAGTGTTCCAGAACAATTACTCCTTCCGAACCGGGGGGCAGCTTTTCAGCCTGCTTATCCATGTATTGGTAGACACTTAAATTTTGTTTAGCCGCTTCCTCTTCTATTTTCTTATTGATAAAATTCATCTTAAACCACTTTAATACCGAACCGGTTGAAGTCTGACCACCTTCTATGATATAAGCATCATCAATTACTGCATCAGGATAAGTACCAAAAAGACCCTTAACATGAAACCTTTTATCAGATATGCCAATTAAAAGATGGGAAGAACCGGTAATGTAAGCTAACTGCCCGGGCCTCAAGGCATTTAAGCCGATAACCGCAATAAAGGCATCAGCTCCCCCCTGGGCAACCGGAATTCCTTCCGGCAAGCCTGTCTTATTTGCGACCTCTTCCCGCAATCTTCCGGCAACTTCACCCAGTTTTAAGACTCTCCGGGGCAGCTTTTCAAATATATCTTCGAGCCCTATCTTT
>JAFGSC010000152.1 GCA_016934875.1 Candidatus Atribacteria bacterium | reverse complement strand
TTTCATCGATGATAAGAAGGGAGACATCCCGCAGGAAATCAGGATATTCCAGGAGGAAATAATTAAATTTTTCATAGACCATGACCACTGCCTGATAATCTCCTTGAATAATTTTCTTATCATATTCCCTTCGGTCCCGGGAAGAGATGAGGGTGTTGATATTACATTCAGCATAAAGGTCACGAAAGTGATGATATTTTTCTTCGGCCAAGGAACGTAAAGGGACTATATAAATGGTCTTTTTCTTATGGACGGCCTGGGTAATAGCCGCCATCTCTCCGATGAAAGTCTTCCCCGAGGAAGTCGGTGCAATCACCAATAAGTTATTTTTGTCATTACGAACTTTCTCTCTTTCTGTCATTGCGAATGTAGGGGTCGGATTCATCCGACCCGCTCTGTCATTGACCCCCTTATCGTAATCCAACACCCCGTAATCCCTTACTGCTTCCTCCTGTACCGGCAGCAAATAAGGGGAATAACTCTTCTCCCAGATATCCACAATATAAGAGGGGACGCCCCAAACTTCTAAATCTCTCATCTTCATCGGTTTTTTGAACAATTTAATTCCTTCCTTTCTAATGTTTTATTAAAAATATGTCTAAATAAGCAGGTGCGAACAAAAATTCGTAAACCTATTTTACCCCACTTCTTTTCCGATTGCAACAAATATTTTAAAAAACTTTTCTCCCCTAAAACTTTTCTTCCAAAAAAGAAGGATTTTACCAACCCTTTGTCGAATATATTAAAAAGTACTAATAAACTAAAAAGAGCACATTATAAATGCAATATTTAAAAAGAAATACTAAATATAGTATTTTTACTTTTTTAATCATTGTCCTTTCCAGAACTATATCTATTTCCACCCTTGCCAAAACCGAAGTTTACCCTGCCTGTGTATGCCTGCACGCAGACAGGCTCTCTCTTTACGATAATTCTCAAATTTTGTCTACCACTTCCCTAAAACCGGAAGTTCAAACTATAAATATCAATACAGTATCTCAGGATGAATTTATAAAAATATTACAAATAAGCGAACCTCTCGCCCGGAAAATAATCAACCTAAGAGAAAGTCAATGTGTAAACTTTAAAGAACCCATAGATCCTCTCCAATTACCAGAGCTAATAAATTTAGGTTGGAAAAACAATATTGTGTCAGGCTTTACAAGTTCACAAAATTTATAATAAAAACAGAATAAGAAAACGTGAAAATTATGTAATTTGATATCGAATTTTAAAAAATTTACTTAAATATGGTGAAAAATAGGATATACTAAATATTGTGTCAAACAAAATATGGTGAAAAATTAAAAAAATAATTTTGCGAGTATATAAACCCATACTAAAGTTATTAAAATAACTGAGGGTTTGAATATTATTCAAAATGATTTGATTGAAGGAGAACATGCCAAAAATTAAAGATTTACCAAAACATAAAAGACCTAGAGAAAAACTGTCTGAAAAGGGAGCAGAAAACTTAAGCGATGCTGAACTTTTGGCCATCCTTATCCGTACTGGTCGAACAGGCAAAAGTGCTTTAGATATTGCCAGGGAAACCTTGAAAAAATATCCCTTATCAAAAATTCTGGCAGTTTCGATAGATGATCTTATCGGTATTAAGGGACTGGAAAATACCAAAGCCATTACTATCAAGGCTGCTTTGGAGCTTGGCAGCCGTGCGGTTGGTTCATTTAATGATTCTCTTCCTATTCTTGATTCCGTAAGGGATACCGTTGCCCAGCTTGCTGATTTGCGAGGGAAGCAAAAAGAATATTTCATGGTGCTATATCTCAATGCCCGCAAGCAGCTCATTCATAAAGAAACTATTTCTATCGGTACACTGACGGAAACGCTGGTACATCCGCGCGAAGTATTTGAACCAGCTATACGCCACTTTACTTCTTCCGTCATCTTGGCGCACAATCATCCCTCAAAAAACACGGAAGTGTCTGATGAGGATATCCAGCTCACTGAAAAATTAATCCAATCGGGCACCATTCTTGATATTGAAGTACTTGACCATATCATCATTACCGATGACGGTTATATCAGTTTTAAGGAGAAAGGATTACTTTTTAAGTAAACCCCGTTAGAGAGTAAACATCTAATGAGGTAAACAAAAACTATGACACAATTAGAAAACATTGAAGCAATCGAAAAAAGACTCTGGAGTGCTGCGGATACACTCCGGGCTAATTCCAATTATGCCAGCAACCAGTATTTTATGCCGGTGATGGGTTTGGTTTTTTTACGCCATGCCTACAGCCGTTATTTAGCGGCAAAAAAAGAGATTATCGCAAGTTTACCTAAAAGATCGGATGGTTCAATGCCGGCTATCACCAAAGAAAATTTTCGTGGCAAATCGGCTATATTTTTACGTCCGCAAGCTGAATTTGATTATCTGGTAGGGCTGAAAGATAGCGATGACCGTGCCAAGGCTGTTATTGATGCGATGGAATTCATTGAAGAAGATAATGAAAGCCTGCGCGGTGTTTTGCCAAAAAGTGAATATCGAGAATTATCAAATGAAATTATGGGTGAACTTTTACGGGCTTTGAATCCTGAAGAACTGAAAAAAGTTGACGGTGATGTATTTGGCCGTATTTATGAATATTTTCTTACCCAGTTTGCCGATCAAAAAGCCCACGACGGTGGAGAGTTTTTTACGCCGATTTCTCTGGTCTCACTCATTGCCAATGTGCTGGAACCCAAAAGGGGTACCGTTCTGGATCCGGCTTGCGGGAGCGGCGGGATGTTTGTCCAGAGCGCTCGTTTTGTGGAGAATTTGCACGAAAACCCAACCGCGAATTTGAAATTTTGTGGCTTAGAAAAAAATAAAATAACTATTGATCTGGCAAAAATGAATCTCGCTGTGCATGGATTAGATGGTGATATTAAACAAGCGATTACCTATTATGATGATCCGCATAATTTATATAATAAAGCCGATTTTGTGATGGCTAATCCGCCGTTTAATGTAGATGAGATTGATGCGGACAAAATTAAAAACGACCCTCGTTTACCCTTTGGCCTGCCCGGAGTAAATAAGAAAGGCAAAGTCAGTAACGGCAACTATGTCTGGATCAGTTATTTTTACAGTTATTTAGCTGAACAAGGCAGAGCCGGATTTGTGATGTCGTCACAAGCTTCAAGCGCCGGAAATACTGAAGCCAGAGTGCGGGAAAAACTGATCGAAACCGGTCATGTGGATATCATGATTTCTATTCGTTCTAACTTTTTTTATACCCGAACCGTGCCCTGTGAACTGTGGTTTTTCAATAAATCTAAACCAGTGGAATTTAAAGACAAAGTCTTGATGATTGACGCACGCAATATCTTCCGCAAGGTGACGCGTAAAATCTATGATTTCAGTCCGGAGCAATTACAAAATATTTTATCCATCATCTGGCTTTATCGGGGTGAAACCAAACGTTTTCATGACTTGGTGGTGAATTACATTTCTGCCACACTTAATGAAGCCGTCCAAAGTATAGCACCGGCGCAAGACTATGAAGCCGTTTTTACCAAATTAAATAAAGAGCTTCAGCCGTTTTTGGTTACACTTCCCCAATACCTGCCTACCGCGACGATTACGGCACAAGCAGGCAGGAAACAAGCAGAAACAGTAAAAGAATTAGCCGATTGTCTGCAAGCGTACACTGGTGCCAGCCAGGCATTTACCAAACTAGCACAGGAAAAAAGCGTCTGGTGGGAAAAGCAAAATCATGACAACATTAAACTTACCGAAGCTCTCAAGGAATTGGAGACGCTGGTCGAGGGAAACAATAAGCTGATTAAAGAAGCTGAATTAATATATCGGCTTGCCAACCGTTTAATTGATGTGTGTCTGAATACTTATAGCGCCAAAGAGAACGATAAGTGGAATACAAGAAAGATTATCAACCTCAAAAAACAAGCCGAAGAGGTGCGTGACAAAGCAGTTAATCAATTGAAACTTGCCCGCTATTTTAATCATCAAGCCGAGTGGCTAGTAGAGCGATTTCCGGAAGGGAAACTGCGCGATGTGGAAGGATTGATAAAATTGGCGGATAAAATAGAACTCAAAGAAAATGACTGGAGCCTGACCCCGGGTAGGTATGTGGGTGTGGCACCGGAGGAAGAAGACCCGGACTTTGACTTTGGCGAAACTATGCGTGCTATTCATGTTGAATTGGATAAATTGAATGACCAAACCGCTGAATTGGCAAGAAAAATTAGTGAAAATTTTTTGAAGTTGGGGATATGAAAACGCAAAAAGTTACATTAAGTTCAGTTGCAAAAATTATTATGGGCACTTCTCCCAAGGGAAATACTTATAATGCTACAGGAAATGGCTTGCCTTTATTAAATGGTCCTACTGAATTTGGTGATGATCATCCAGATTGTACGATATATACTACAAAGTCTTCAAAGAATTGTGAAACTGGTGACCTGATATTTTGCGTTAGAGGATCAACGACAGGAAGAATGAATTGGGCTGATCAAAAATATTCGCTCGGAAGAGGTGTCTGTTCGATTAGAGGAAAGACCCAAACAGACACGTTATTTATAAGATATTGTATAGAACATTCTCTTAATCGACTACTACAATTTGCTAGCGGTGCTACATTCCCAAACCTCACAAAGGATAGAATTTTTTCGTTCAAAATATCATATCCTAATGACAGAGAGTGTATAGTGGATATTATTAAAAAATACGACACACTTGCCAACATCAACCGCCGGCGGATACAGCTTTTGGAAGAATCGGCGCGGCTTTTATTCCGCGAGTGGTTTGTGTATTTCCGCTTTCCGGGGCATGAGAAAGTGAAGATAGTTGATGGTGTGCCAGAGGGGTGGAAGAAAGAGAAGATAAATAGATTAGTTACTTTTAAGCGCGGGGTTGAACCGGGCAGCAATAATTATTTAGAAACTTATGAATCTGGATCGTTTCCTTTTTTCCGAGTAAGCGATTTAGTTACCAGAAATCCGAGTATTTTTGTGGATGAGCAATACGCCAAAAGCGCCCTTTTGGAAAAAAGCGATATTGTTATTTCATTGGACGGTTCAGTTGGGATTGTTAGTATGGGACTCGAAGGGTGTTATTCGACAGGTATTCGAAAACTAATCATTAAAGATAAAAAGATAAACCGATCCTATTTATATTTTTTAATGAAGTCACATTATATACAGGGCGTTATAAACGCGTACGCAAAAGGCACGACTATTCAGCATGCGGGGGAAGCTATAAAGCACTTAAATCCCATATTACCTCCGCAAAATCTGATGGACTTATTTGATGGAATTGCCAATCCTGCACTTAATGAAATTCTTATTTTATTAGATCAAAACCAAAAACTCGCCCAAGCTCGGGATTTATTATTGCCGCGCCTGATGAGCGGCGAGATTGAGGTTTCGGAATCGAACATAGAGATTTCAAAGGAGGTGGAAACATGAAAGCCACAGAAGCCAAATTTTTAAACTTTATCAAAAAGTCGCCACAGTTTGTCATTCCAATTTACCAGCGCACCTATTCCTGGACAGAGAGGGAATGTCGCCAGCTCTGGGATGATATTGTGCGGTCTGGTGAAAAGGATGACATAACAGCCCATTTTATCGGCTCTATCGTATATATAGAAAAGGGGCTCTATCATATAACCGATCAATCGCCCCTGTTGGTCATTGATGGCCAGCAACGTCTGACGACGTTGTCATTATTGATTGCCGCATTGGCGAAGTCGCTAGAAAATACCTGTGATGTTAAATATGAGCCGGTGGAAGGTTTTTCACCCCGTAAACTACGCCATTATTATCTCATCAATCCGGAGGAAGAGAACGAACGTCACTATAAACTTATTCTCTCCCAAACCGATAAAGATTCTCTTATTGCCGTGGTTTCCGACAAATTATTACCTAAAGAGTATTCCCGCCGAATTAATGAAAACTATAGGCTTTTTGAAAAGTGGATTGCTGAATATCAAGATAGATTGGAAATAATCTGCAAAGGAATTGCAAAATTAATGGTAGTGGATATCTCATTAAGTAGAGATCAAGATAATCCCCAACTAATTTTTGAGAGTATGAATTCAACTGGCAGAGAACTTACTCAAGCTGATTTAATTCGTAACTTCATCTTAATGGGACTCAAACCAGAAATGCAAAAAAACCTTTATATGAATTACTGGCGACCAATGGAAGTTGACTTTGGACAGGAAGCTTATGATAGTTATTTTGATAACTTTATGCGTCATTATTTAACAGTAAAAATGGGTGAAGTTCCCAGACTGGACAAGGTGTACGAAGCCTTTAAGACATACTCCCGGTCACCCGAGACGGCAAAGGTGGGGGTAGAATCACTTGTGTCTGATATTCGCGATTTTGCACAATATTTCTGCGCTATGGCTCTGGGGGCTGAAAAGGAACAGGATCTAAGATGGGCATTCCATGACTTGCGTGAATTGAAAGTGGATGTTGCTTATCCCTTTTTATTGGAACTTTATAATGACTATAATAACGGTATTTTGTCAAAAGGTGATTTTTTGACTGCAGTTCGCCTAGTTGAATCTTATGTATTCCGGCGAGCAATATGCTCAATCCCTACTAACTCTCTAAACAAAACATTTGCAACTTTTTCCAAAGCATTGAAAAAAGACCGCTATTTGGAAAGTATTCAAGCTCATTTTCTTTTATTGCCATCCTATCGGCGTTTTCCTCAAGATGAAGAATTTAAAAATGAATTTCAAACGCGCGATCTTTTTAATTTTTCCCGTCGCAGTTATTGGTTGCGAAGATTAGAGAACTATGATCGTAAGGAACGGGTTGCGGTTGACGAATATACCATTGAGCACATTTTGCCACAGAATAAAAATCTATCAAAAGAATGGCGGGATGTGCTTGGACCAGAATGGGAACATGTTCAAGAAGTATTACTGCATACTCTTGGTAACCTGACATTAACTGGTTATAATGCAGAATACAGTGACCATCCTTTTATGAAGAAAAGAAATATGTCGGGTGGATTTAAGAAAAGCCCTCTTAAATTAAATCAAGGATTAGGTCAGCTTGAACATTGGAATGTTGATACGATTAAAGCGCGTGCAAAACGTTTAAGCGAAATGGCAGTTTCAGTCTGGCAGGTGCCACAATTAGATGTTAGTATTTTGGATACCTATCAACCTCGGCCGCAGTTGAAGGTTGAATACTCTATTAAAGATCATCCTCATCTTCTTGGCGGTGTTGGTCAAGAATTATTTGAAGCGTTTCGCAAGGAAGTCTTATGCCTTGATCCGGTGGTTAATGAGGAGTTTTTAAAGCTTTATGTAGCTTATAAAGCTGAAACGAACTTTGTTGATGTTATACCACAAGCAAAGCGTTTACTCCTTTCTTTAAATATGAGGTTTCCTGACATCAGTGATCCAAGGGGTAAATGTAAAGATGTTAGTGGTCTTGGTCGATGGGGGAATGGTGATGTTGAGGTATCATTTTCATCATTGGATGAATTGCCCTATATAATGAGCTTAGTGCGGCAGGCTTTTGAGCGACAGATGGGCAATGGAGGAGAAGTATGATGTCCCCCGGTTACAGTGAAGATACCTTAGTACAAAAAACGACTTCCGATTACTTGCACGATCAACTTAACTGGGATTCAGTGTATGCTTATAACCAGGAAACTTATGGTCCTGACAGTTTATTAGGTAGAATTTCCGACCGAGAAGTAGTTCTTACTCGCTATTTGCGGCAGACACTTAAAAAACTTAATCCCAATCTTCCGGAGATTGCTTACGATGAAGCCGTGCGTCAGGTGGTGGATTATTCCCAGAGCCAATCTTTACTTGCCAATAATTTTGATAAATACAAACTGTTTAAAGACGGTGTGCTGGTTTCTTTTCAAGGCGAACATGGGGAGATAAAAAGAGAGCGACTTAGGATTTTTGATTTTGATAAAGCAACCAATAATCACTTCTTGGCAGTACGGGAATTGTGGGTGCAGGGCGATCTTTACCGCCGTCGGGTTGACATTGTCGGGTTTGTTAACGGTATCCCGCTTTTATTTGTCGAATGTAAAAATATTCATAAAGACCTCAAACAGGCCTACCAAAGAAACTTTGCTGATTACAAAGACACTATCCCTCATTTCTTTCATTATAATGCAATAATCATGCTGGCCAATGGCGAAAAAGCCAAAATCGGCACTATCACTGCTGGTTTTGAGCATTTTCATGAGTGGAAGCGTTTGTCGGAATCCGACCATGGTGTGGTGGATATGGAAACTCTTCTGAAAGGTGTTTGCGGCAAAAATAATTTCATGGATATCTTTGAAAACTTCATTGCCTATGATGATTCCAGTGGCAAACAGATAAAAGTGCTGGCAAAAAATCACCAGTACCTGGGTGTTAATCAAGTCATTAAAGCCCTGAAGAATCCCCATAGAGTCAAAGGAAAACTCGGCGTTTTCTGGCATACGCAAGGTGCCGGGAAAAGTTATTCCATGGTTTTTTTTACTACCAAGGTGCACCGTAAAATCGGCGGTAATTATACTTTCTTAATTTGTACGGATCGTGATGATTTGGATACCCAAATATATAAAACCTTTGCAGGATGCGGCGTGGCCGATAACGACAGAACTCCCTGCCGGCCGAGTAGCGGTAGACATTTAGCAGAACTCATGAGTCAACGAAAGTCCTATGTTTTTACCACCATTCAAAAATTTAATCAAGAAGTTGACCCGGATGAAGGCTACACTAGGCGAGATGATATTATTGTGATTACCGACGAAGCGCACCGCACTCAATACGGCTCTCTTGCCTTAAATATGCGTACTGCCTTACCAAAAGCCAACTTTATCGGCTTTACGGGAACACCATTATTTAAAGATGATCAGATTACCATGCAGGTCTTTGGCAAGTATGTTTCCACCTATGATTTTCAACGATCGGTAGAGGATAAATCGACCGTACCGCTCTATTATGATTCGCGAGGCGATACCCTGGGAGTAGCCACCAATGATATCAATGAGCGGATTGCCGAAAAATTGGAAGAAATTGAAATTAATGATATCGATGTTAGCCAGCGACTGGAAAGAGAGTTGAAGCGTGATTATCACATCATTACTGCGGAAAAACGGCTCAATCAAATTGCTCAGGATTTTGTCCAGCACTACACCACTTCTTGGGAGACCGGCAAGGCGATGTTGGTGTGTATTGATAAACTGACCTGTAAACGCATGTATGAATTGATCAGGCAATACTGGGATCAAAAAGCAGAGGAAATTAGAGAATCCTGGAAAATGGCGGCGGGAGAAAAAAAGGAATATTTTTCTAATCAGCTCATCTGGATGAAAGAGACAAAGATGGCAGTCATTGTAAGCGAAGAGCAAGGTGAGGTAGAGAAGTTTAGAAAATGGGGTTTTGATATCACACCCCATCGGCGACTTATTAAGCATGGCTTTGAACTCTCCGATGGAACGCGAATTGATGTGGATTCTGCTTTTAAGAAAGAAGAACATCCCTTTAAAATTGCCATAGTCTGTGCGATGTGGCTGACCGGGTTTGATGTGCCGAGTTTGGCAAATCTTTATTTGGACAAGCCACTCAAAGCCCATACCCTGATGCAGGCGATTGCCCGCGCCAACCGAGTGAACGGCGATAAAAACAATGGTCTGATTATCGATTATTGCGGCATCCTCAAGAATTTACGCAAAGCACTCGCTACCTTTACCGGTACAACCGATGCTGGCAGAACAGGTGGCTTTGGGCCGGGTGAATTAGATCCAACCAGAACCAAAGAAGAATTACTTGAAGAGTTAAAACAAGCGATTGACTTGGTAAGTGATTTCTTAAGTAAGCGAAAAGCGCCGCTTGATGGAATTATCAACGCAAGTGGATTTGAGAGAAATAAGGCGATTGTAGCGGCTAAAGAAGCGGTGAACGAGAATGATGAAACCAGAAAGAAGTTTGAGGTCATGTGCCGTGAAGTATTTATTAAATTCAAAGCGTGTCTCACCATTCCCGGAGTAAATATTTATCGCCACCAATACAACGCTATAAATATAATCTACAAAAGCCTGCAAAAAGATATTGAACGAGCAGATATCAGCGATATCATTAAAATGTTGCATAAGATTATTGATGAGTCGATTACCGTAAAGCAGGGCAAAGGCAAAGAACCAAACAAACAGTATGATATCAGTAAAATTGACTTTAAAAAGCTACACGCGGAATTTGTACATGATTTTAAGAAATCGAAAGTGAAAAATACCATCGTACAAAGTCTTAAAAGCGTGATTGAGAAAAAACTGGAACAGCTCATCCAAAGAAATCCGCTTCGAACAGATTTTCAAGAACATTATGAAAATATAATTGAGGAGTACAATAAAGAAAAAGACCGTCAAAATATTGAAGCCACTTTTGAAGCATTATTGAAATTTGTGCAAGAGCTGGACGAGGAAGAAAGCCGAGCTGTACGAGAGGGGCTGGATGAAGAGACGCTGGCTATTTATGACCTTTTGTTAAAACCAGATTTAAAACCCCAGGAAATCCAAAAGATAAAGAAAGTAGCTCAAGGACTATTAAAAACACTGAAAGAAAAATTGAAGGATATGTATAAATTCCAAGACAAAGAGCCAACAAGAGATGCCGTAAAAATTTTAATTAGAAATTTCTTGTGGGACGAAAAAACCGGATTGCCTGTAGAGAATTATTCCCAAAATGATGTATATAAAAAAGCCGAAGCTGTTTTTTATCATGTATTTCGTGCATACCCGACAGTGCCATCGCCATATTATGCAGTCGTGGGTATTTGATTTGGAAGTTATGCGATTATTCACGAATAATAATTTGACCGGTGAATACGCAATTTTAATACCATAAAGAAGTTTAAAAGTTTACCTGGACTGGTTTTTAATACCAATATTTTGCAGTATTTATAAGATTTTGGTGAATAAAAAAAGTCAATGAAACGGTTATATCAGGTCAATAATTCGATAACTTTTAGAGGACAACCTATAAGATCTGAGGAGTTTCTTGTCCAGAGATTAAAACTTTATATAGATAGAAGACGTCCTAAAGGAAGATAGGATGCTTCCTAGTTAAATTAATGAGCATAGATGCCAAAATAAATATTGGAGGATATTGCTATGAAACAAAACAAAAAATTAAAGCTTTTTATTAGCTATTCACATCTAGACAATCGTGATGAAAATCCTTATATTGAGCAATTTAAAAAACATATTGCCCCTCTTAAAGAAAATGGTTTGTTAGAAGATTGGTATGATCGTGAAATATTACCAGGGGAAGATTACCAAAAAGAAATTGATAATAATTTAGAAGATGCAGATATTATTTGCTTATTTATATCAGCAGATTTTCTTTCTTCAAGTACCTGTAAAAAAGAAAAAAAGAAAACATTGGAGTTAAGAAAAAAGAGAGAAATTTCAGTTATCCCAATTATTATATCTTGTTGTGGATGGCAAGATGACGAAGATATCTTACATTTATTAGCTTTGCCTACAGATGGGAAACCTGTTACAAATTTTCATGATCGGAACGAAGCCTGGCACAATGTTTACATTGGATTAAAAAAGATAATTGAGGAAGAAATAAAAATTAGGCAATTAAAAATAACAGAAAAATTTGAAAGTTTCTTACAAGATACAGATATATTAACGAAAGCGCATTCTCAAAAAGAAGAGGTCTTTTTAGATGATATATTTATATACCCTGAATTAGATAAATACGATAATTTAAGAGGATACAAAGAAAAAATAAGTTCAGAAGAATTATTAAAAAGTCTTTTGGATTATTCAAAGATTGTTATAGCTGGAGAAGATCAATCAAGTAAAACAACTCTATGTAAAATGATATTTAAAGATTTACGAAAAAAGAATTTCATTCCTGTTTATGTATCCGATAAAAAGACTCATTTTTCAGGGAAAATAGAAAATAAAATATTACAGTCATTTTATAAACAATACGAGGGAGTTGATATAATAAAAATTGATCAAAAGCGAATAGTCCCGATAGTAGATGATTTTCATTTTGCCAAGAATAAAGAAAAGCATATAAAAATTTTATCTGAATATTCTTACTGTATAATCGTTGTTGATGATATTTTTAGTTTGAATACTAATGATGAAAAACTTATTAGTTCATTTATTTATTTTAAAATAAAAGAATTTAAACCGTCTTTAAGGTATGAATTAATTAAAAAATGGGTAGGTTTAACAGATAAAAAAGTTATAGATATTTGTACTACGAATAATTTTTATCAAAATATTGACAAAACTACAGAGTTAATAGATTCGACTTTAGGTAAAATTATTGGTAGCGGTATTATGCCCGCGTATCCTTTTTTTATTTTATCTGCAATAGTTACATATGAAACATTTGCAACACCACTTGATCAAGAAATAACATCTCAAGGCTATTGCTACCAAGCTTTTATATATTTTTATTTAAGGAAACAAGGTGTAAGAAATGATGACATTGATATATACATAAATTTCTTAACAGAGCTTTCTTTCTATTTCTACAAGGAAAAGAAATATGAGTTATCCCCTGATAATTTTACCTTCTTTATGAATTCGTATTCGGAGAAATATAACCTTCCAATTAAACAAAGAACCTTGCTTAAAAATGTAGGACAGATAGTTTCGGTAGATAGTTTAAATAATTATTCATTTCGATATCTATACCTTTATTACTTTTTTGTTGCTAAATATCTTGCTGAACATATTGAGGATAGTGGAATAAGGAAAGAAATTAAAAGAATAATGGATAACCTTCACGTAAACGAAAATGCCTATATTGCAATTTTCATAGCTCATCATTCTAAAAATACAGAAATATTAGAAGAAATTAAAAATAATGCATTATGTTTATTTGATAAATATGAACCTGCAACATTGACAAAAGATGAAGTTAATTTTTTTGATAAACAACTAGATATTATTATAAAAGCGGTTTTACCACCTACGAATATGACACCTGAAAGAGAAAGAGCTAGGAGATTAAAAAATAAGGATAAAATAGAGCAATCTCAAAAAGATGTAGAACAAGAAGAAGATATTGATAAAAAGGATTATTTAAAGATAGAATTAAGAAGGGCTATTAAAACAGTGGAGGTTATGGGACGCATTATTAAAAACCGAGCTGGTTCTTTAGAAAAAATAAAACTTGAAGAGTTATTTAAAGAAGCCATGTATGTTCATCTAAGAGCTTTATCCTCTTTCTTTGAAGTGATAAAAAGTGAAGATGAGCAAAAAGTTATAATAGATTTTATATCGGAGAGGTTAAGAAAAATTATAGAAAAAGAAAAGAAAAAACCAAGTGACGAAAAATTGAAGAAAATTTCAAAAAATATTTTTTGGAATTTAAACTTCTTTGTTGTATATGGAATTTTTAATAAAATTATACATTCTTTAGGTTCTGATAATTTAACTGAAATTGCGAAAAAATTTTGTGATAAAGTAGATACTCCGGCATCTTTTTTAATAAAACATGGTATTCTAATGTGGTACAAAAAGAATCTACAAATTAGTGAATTAAGTGGCAGAATTGACGAAAATGATTTTTCTGAAATAGCAAAAAGAGCAATAAAATTAATGATTGTTAATCATTGTTCTTTACATTTAATTAATCACAAAGATAGACAACAAATAAAAAATGTATTAGGAATTCCGGAAAGGAAACTTTTAACAATAGATTCTAAATAAAAAACAAGGGGACGGTTGTTAATGCTCAGTAATTAGGTAAATTTTAAGGTAAAACCTATGGTATCTGAGGAGTTTCTTAACTGGATGGTTGAGGCTTTAGGACTTATTGTATGTAGACGTCCTGAAGGAAGACATCGTGATAGGATGTATCCTTAGAAAAAAATAGGATTTGTTGTCACATTTTCTATTTAAAATGTTATTGGGATATGATATTAAGTTGAAATATCGACTAATAATGTATATAATATGGGTTGGTAACCTATATATTTTACATTGAGGGTAGATATTATGGAAAATGAAAAAACTTTAGGGAAAATTAGTGCTAAACTTATTAGAAAATTATACGATGAAAATAGACCTATTTTTGAAATTAAACATGCCCAAAATATTTTAGGAAAAAGTTATAATGCTACTACAGATTTATTAAGCGATTTAGTAAAGCGAAAAATAATTGTTCGCTTAAAGGCAGGTAAATATTTAATTATTCCTCAAGAAATGGGCAGTGGAGAGGATTATTTAGGTAATTGGTATATAGCTGGCAAAGAAATTATTAATTCTAAGAAATATTATATTGCTTTTTATAGTGCCATGAATCACTGGGGAATGTTAACACAACCTTTGATTAAAATTTTTATTGCTACACCTAAAAGACAAATTATTCCTCAAGAAATGATAGGAAAAATGATTTTTGTTACTGTGAAAGAAAAGTCTATTTGGGGAATCAAGGAAGAATGGATAAACACTAAAGAAAAAATAAGAATTTCAAATATTGAAAAAACTATTATTGATTGTTTAACTTTTCCTCAACATTGTGGGGGAATTACGGAAATAGCCAAAGGAATTTGGATAGTTAAAGATAAGCTCGATTATAAAATATTGTTAAATTATGTTAATAGACACAATAAAAATGTTGTTGCAAAAAGATTAGGATATTTACTAGAATTATTTAATATTGGCGATTCGGATATTATATTTGAATTAAAAAAATTTGTAAAAGACCGCTACGATTTATTTGATCCTACCTTATCTATAAAAAGAATGAATAAAAATAGCTGGCGTTTAATTGATAATGTAGGCCAAAAACAAATAAAGAATATAATAAGGTTTTAGAAAAATGATAGATTATTTACAAGCACAAAGATTAGCCATAAAAAATAATGTATCTCCGGAAATAATTGAAAAAGATTATTTTATCGAACTTGTACTATCTTATTTTTCTAAAGATAATTTTCTTTATGAAAATTTTGTTTTTAGAGGAGGTACATCCTTAAAGAAGGTCTATTTCCCAGAATATCGATTTTCTGAAGATTTGGATTTTGTAATTGATAGCCAGAAAGAAATGAATATATATCAAGAAATAATTATGCAAATATTGCAAAAAATTTCTTCTGATTATCCTATAAAAATAGATAAACGTTCTATGTTTGGAAGAGATCGATTACAATTATTTATTATATATGACATTATTCCTGATATAAAAGGCATAAAAGAATTAAAGGTAGATATTTTACAGGATTATTATATTCCAAAACATGAAAGAAAAAGGCTTTTATTTTCATATCCGGAATTCAAAAATAAGAATTTAATCTTAGAGACCTATGCATTAGAATCGGTAGCATGTGACAAAATTGGAAGAATTTTGGATGTTGATAATGAGCCGAGAGATTTGTATGATTTGTGGTACTTATTAAAATTAAATCTCGATATTAATATAATAAGAAAAGAGTTTAAAAATAAATATGGTTACGAAATACTAATTTCCAATTTATTAAGGGAGATTGTTAAAGATGATTATAAGAAAAATTGGGAAAATAGATTAATACATCAAATGTTTAATCTTCCTGATTTTAAGGTAGTAACTGAGAATTTAAATAGTATGATAAAGGAAAAGTTTGAATAATTATTTTTCTTGCAAATCCTGACTAATTATAGACCCCCAAAGTTTTATTTTAACGGAAGACCTATAGGATCTGAGTAGTTTCTTAAAAAGAAATATCACCGTCTTTTGGAGTTAAAGATGGTACAAAATTTACTAAAAGAAATAAAAAACTGGGCTCATAAAAATAATGATCTTGATTCTCTACTACTTGTCGGTTCTTACGCAAGCAATAAAGCTCGGCAAGATTCCGATATCGATTTAGTTCTAATTTTCAATGACCTCAATAAATATGTTAATAATTTAGACTGGATAAATGAATTTGGTGAAATTGTAAAGTATGAAACAGAGTATTGGGGTAGAGTAACATCAGTTAGAGCCTGGTATAAAAACGGGATAGAAGTAGAATTTGGGATCACTTCTACAGAATGGTCAGAAATACCAGTTGATAATGGAACTTTTAGGGTAGTCTCTAATGGCTCAAAAATTTTGGTAGATAAATCTAAGAAATTAAGACAGCTTTTATTGGAAGTTAAAAAAGAGAGAAAATAGGGACA
>JAFGSC010000013.1 GCA_016934875.1 Candidatus Atribacteria bacterium | reverse complement strand
CAACACCCTTGGACATAAGATTTCGATTAAGTATCATAACGACTATATCGTAAACTATGAATACCATCAGGATGAAAAAAAGTATTTTCGTTATGTTGAACGGAAGAATAACGGTATTGATCATGGTAAAATAAATAAAACAATGGTTTCAAATATTATCGTGCAGTATGCAGTTATTGACAAGATTGATCAGGATACTCTAGGTCGGGTTGATGTACAACTTGTAGGAGAGGGAATTGCAAAAGTTTTTTCAGCAGGTAATTATCAAATTGCTAAATGGGTGAAAAAGGAAAAAAATGATCAGACATTATTCTTAAGTGAGAAAGGCTACCCTATTTCGTTGAATCAGGGATTAACCTGGGTACATATTCTATCACCTGATTTAAATGTTTGGTTTAAATAATTCGTTATAGAAGGGTATATTCATTGAAAAAGTTATTGATATCAAAATTAATTGAAAAAGCAAAAGAGGCAAGGCTAAAAGCCTATTCGCCTTATTCGAAATTTAGCGTTGGTGCCGCAATCATGACCGATAATGGTACAATTTTTACTGGTTGTAATATTGAAAATCAATCCTTAGGGCTGAGTATCTGTGCTGAGCGAGTAGCAATCTTTAAAGCCATATCAGAAGGCTATCGGAAATTTAAAGCATTAGCAATTGTCGTTGATACAAAAAATCCTTGCAGTCCTTGTGGAGCCTGCAGGCAGGTTATGGCTGAGTTTTCAGTTGAAATGGATGTTATCATGGCAAATTTGCAAAATGAAATTGAAATTAGAAAAGTAAAAGATTTGATTCCGGATGTATTCCAAGGATTGACAAAATCACACTGATTAAGTAAGCAAATAAACAGATCAACCAATTAAAAAAGTATTAGGAGTTTTTGGTTTTTTTATGAATCGTTTGTTCAAATCAGATGGAATTGTTCTTAAAAGTATAAAGCTCAATGAATCCGATAAAATTGTAACTATTTTTACTAAGGATTATGGAAAAATAAGGGCGATTGCCAAGGGTGTAAGAAGAATCAAGAGTCAATTTGGTAGCAGCCTTGAAAACTTGACCATGCTGAAAATATTATTTTATCGTGGAAGAAGCTTAAATATCGTGAGTCAAACAGAAATAATTCATTCTTTTTTTCCACAATGTAAAAATCTGGAGAGGTATGGATGGGCAGTCCTATCTTCTGAAATGGTTGAGAAGATGTCTGTTGAAGAGGATCCCAACGAGACGATCTACGAATTACTAAAAACTTTTTTGATCTTACTTGAGGATGACGAAAACCCACTATTATTAATAGAGTCTTTTAAATGGAAAATGCTGCAAATATTAGGTTATTTACCTGAATTACAAAAATGTATCTATTGTAAAAAGCCATTAAAAAAAGAAAAGTACTATTTTTTTAATTTAGTAGATGGTGGAGTTGTCTGTCCTCAATGCAGGAAAAGAAATGACGATAATATTATTGAAGTGAGCGACTATTGTTTTCGTCTATTAAAAAGAATCATCGACGTTGATTTAGTAAAAACGCATAATAAAAAAGTTGCCCAAGAAGGATTGGATGAGCTGGTTAAAATAACCGAGAGATATATGTCTTACCATATTCAAGTTGAAAATCTAAGTAAAAAATTTATTAATACAATTACGTTAATGAATAAACAATCATCGAATATGCCTAAAATAGAATGATGATAAAATTATTTCGTAGTTTTTACTTTTTTTGACATAGTAGGCGTATTTTGCTATATTTATAGCATTGGTTTTTAGCTGTTCTGCAATAATTAAAGAGCATAGGATATTTCAAGAGAAATGTAATTATTTTTTGTAACAAAAAATAATTATAAAAAATAATGAAATACTCCAAAGTATTAACAATTTTGCTAAAAAATATGATATTAAGACAATTTAATTTCACTTGTTTTTAAAGGGAGTTATTTTAAGAAAATTTAGAAAAATATTGAATCCCTCTCAATAAAATACTAACAGGATTTCACCATAAGCCGTTTGATGAAGAGGGATCTATTTATATAAAGGAAGGTTGCATTTGAATATACAGGAAATTATTTTTAATCTAGAAAATTTCTGGAATAAAAAAGGGTGTGTAATACTGACACCCTATGACACTGAAAAAGGTGCAGGCACCATGAATCCTGCTACTTTTTTAAGGGTTCTTGGGCCGGAACCATGGAAAACAGCTTATGTCGAGCCTTCAAGAAGACCTGCTGATGGCCGCTATGGTGAGAACCCAAATAGAGTTCAACAGCATTATCAATTTCAGGTTGTATTAAAACCTTCGCCAGAAAATACGCAGGATTTGTATTTGGAAAGTTTAGAAATACTCGGAATTTATAGGGTAGAACATGATATTCGTTTTATGGAAGGAGACTGGGAAGCCCCAACCTTAGGCGCATGGGGGCTAGGATGGGAAGTTGTATTAGATGGACTTGAAATCACTCAATTTACTTATTTTCAACAGGCTGGTGGCATTGACTTAAATCCTATTCCAGTTGAAATAACTTATGGTATAGAACGGCTAGCGATGGTCGTTCAGAAAATAGAAAATATATATGATTTACGTTGGAGTAAAGATATTTCCTACGGTGAAATACAGCATCAGGTAGAAGTGGAGCAGTCGAGATATAATTTTGAAGAAGCAGATGTTAAAATGTTGCATTCCCTGTTTAAAATATACGAAAAAGAGGCGCAAAGACTCATTGCAAAAAAACTACCTATTCCCGCTTATGATTACACTTTAAAATGTTCTCATACTTTTAATCTGTTAGAAGCCAGGGGAGCAATTAGTGTTACGGAAAGGACAGGATATATTGCGAGAGTACGTGAACTAGCAAAACTATGTGCTCAAAATTTCATTGAAAACAGGAAACTCCTTGGTTATCCCTTATTAAAAAGAGGAACAATGAATGAATAAATTTATTTTAGAAATTGGAATTGAAGAGGTTCCTTCGCTGTATATTGATAAGGCAATTCAAGATATTAAAAATATGGCTATAAGTGAGCTTAAATCTCTTAGAATTTCTTTTGGAAGTATTCAAACGTATGGTACACCTAGAAGATTTATTGTTTATATCGAAGATATTCATTCCAAGCAGGATGATATATCTCAAAAAATAAAGGGTCCTTCAAAATTAATTTCTTTTGATGAAGAAGGTAACCTAAAAAATCCCGCTATCAAGTTTGCTCAGATGAATCAGTTAAACATCGATCAACTGACGATTGAGAAAACAGATAAGGGAGAATATTTATTCGCGAAAAAATGTATTCTGGGTGAAAAAACTGAATCATTACTGCCAGGATTCTGCCTGAAATTAATTACTAGTCTTAATTTTCCAAAGTCAATGCGATGGGGTAGCAATTCTTTTCGTTTTATAAGACCAATACGCTGGTTATTGGCGTTATACAATGATCAGGTCATTCCATTTCAGCTAGAAAAATTGCCTTCAGGATCTATTAGTTATGGGCATAGATTGCTTTCACCTTGGCCAATAAATATAGGTTCGGTTGATAAGTATTTTGAGTTAATGAAGGAACATTCAATTGTGATTGATCCTGAAGAAAGAAGAAAAATAATTATTGAACAAATGAACAGTATCATTAGAGAGCATCATGGGGAACAATGTAGTGATCAAAAATTGCTGGATGAAGTAAAAAATTTGGTTGAATACCCAAGTGTTTTATTAGGAAAATTTCATAATGATTACTTAAAGTT
>JAFGSC010000151.1 GCA_016934875.1 Candidatus Atribacteria bacterium | reverse complement strand
GGGTTTTCCCGAGAGAAGGGGCAAATAAGATAGTAACAGAGTTAGGGGGTGTTGTCAAGAAAAAATTGGGAAAAAAGGAAAATATTTATGACGTAATCCTAATTAAATTTGATTCACATTAAGATTACGTCATAAATCAATCATCAGCGACTATATTTAACGCTAATTGTTAATATTATATTTTTTACACACTGCATCAACTTCAGCATTCTTATGAGTGATGTCTCTTAGAGCAGCGATAATATTTTCCATGTTAGGATCTCCCCATACATTTCTTCCAAAACAGGTACCCTTTCCTCCAGCTTCCAAAGAATCCTTGGCCATCTGAAGAACACCTTTAATCGAATCTACTTTCGGTCCGCCTAATATGATGACTGGTACATGGGAATACTTGGTAATTTGGCTGAATGATTCTTTATCCCCAGTATAGGGTGCTTTGAGTATATCTGCGCCTAGTTCCAATGCAATTCGGCAAGCATCGACAATAACCTTTGGATCTTTCCCTTTTTCTTTAGGAGCATTTAGCCCCATCTGCACGGGTTCGATCATTAAAGGCATTTCGTAACTTTCACATTCATCTACGAGGGCACCAATGTATTTCACAACATCCATTTGCTGTTCTACACTAGTTCCCCAAGAAAATAAAACTTTCACTGCATCAAAGTTGTACTTGGCAGCTAGCTCTACAGAAGAATAGTAACTATTTGCCAAAACTCCCTTGTTGGGTTCCCCAGGTATGTCTCCGAAGATTACATAATCAGCTGTCATAATCTTGGGCAAATAATCTTGTGTACCAAAATATTGGCTAGCAATCTTATTTAATCCAAAGCTCATTAAGGTACCGTCGACCTTATATTTAATAAGCTTTTCAATCATTCCAACTGGGTCTTCCAACCCCTTGACTGCTCCCATGTAAAAACCATGATCGATGGGAGTGATTAAAGTATTCCCACTCTTAGGATTAAACAGGTTGTTTAATCTTTTTTCTTTTAAATTTGACATAACGTCCTCCTTGTTTTTTTATAACTAATTTAATACGAAAAGTCTAGCTTAGAAATCTTATGATTGATTTCTTTCAATGCTGGATATATTTCTTTAAATATCTCATACTTTTGATGATATTGATTCACTTTGCTTTCTAAAGGTAAATAATTTTTTTCAACCTTAGCTAATTCTTTGGAAGTTACTTTTAACGATTTGAATATTTCTACTCCATATCCAGCTAAAATAGACGCCCCTAGAGCTCCACCTTCTTTATATATCATACCACTTACTGTTCGATTCAAAATATCTGCTTTCAATTGATTCCACTTTTTTGACTTAGAGCCACCTCCAATCACAGCAAACCTTTTTTTATCTAAACCTAATCTTTCCAATAATTCCATGCTAATATTTAGGCTAAACGTTACCCCTTCCATCACCGCATCAACCATTTGTTTTTTAGTCGTGGCTAAACTCAAACCAATAAATGCACCTTTTGAAAGAGAATCCCACCAGGGAGTGCCACTTCCTGCCAAGTGGGGAAGAAAGAAGATATCCGAAATTAGTCGATCGCCCTCTTCAAGTAAATCATACACGTTGATTCCTTTGTTCTTCGCTTCCTTGATTTCTTCCTGGCAGAAGGTATTCCTGAACCATTTCATTGACCCTCCTCCCGTCCATAAAACCGTCATATTTGCAAATTGATTTTCAACTGCTGTTGGAACCTTAATAAAGTGATGATGATACAATTCATCATTAGTGATATTGTCTGGTAAAATAATTGTTGTGCATTCAACCGTTCCAGTAGAGCATGATGCATCCCCTCCTTCAACGGTTCCCGTACCTAACGCATTACATAACTGATCCATAGCTCCCAAAGATACTTCGACTGTTGATCCTGTCTGAAATCCTAATTCGGATAGCCTACCTTGAGGTACAGTACCTAAGTATTTTCCACTGACATCAACCAATGGCAATCTTTCTCTATCTATTCCAGCCCAATCAAGCACTTCATCTTGAATTCTTTTATTGTTAATATCATAATATAATGTTGCAGAAGCAGAGCTATAATCCATGATAGGATGAAAACCAAGTTTCTGGTTTATCCAAGCCAATACATCAAGAAACTGAACTGTATTTTTATATATTTCAGGCATATAATCTTTAATCCAGAGTATTTTTGTTAAAGGACACATCGTATGAGGCCATCTTCCTGAATAATCAAATATATAACGGCTCCCAAAATATTCTTCAATTTTTTTAACATATTTGTCACTACGAATGTCAGAAGACAACATTGCTGGATACAAAACTTC
The DNA here is from genome assembly GCA_016934875.1 of Candidatus Atribacteria bacterium. Lineage (GTDB taxonomy): Bacteria > Atribacterota > Phoenicimicrobiia > Phoenicimicrobiales > Stramentimicrobiaceae > JAFGSC01. The sequence continues at coordinate 1,954 of JAFGSC010000151.1, read as the reverse complement.
TTGATTCTTTCCGATAGGAATGACCGCATCACCCAAAACGGAAAAGCTCATTGCAAATTTTTTTTCCTTCACATGATTTACAGCTTTTGAAATATTCTCTTTGAGTGCATCCCAAATAAAAAACGGGTCTAACTCTACCCAACCAGATTTTGGAGTTGATACGGGATATTCAGTATAGCTTTCGTTAATAATTTTTCCCTCATCATTGTATAATAATACCTTGGTACCTGTCGTTCCTAAATCAATTCCTAGTATATGCATACAACTTCTCCTTGGCTATAAATTTGTATCACCTAGACTAATCAATTAAAATGTTCATTCTTATGAGCTTAAATTTCCAGTTTCTTTATACATCAAACTGATAAATTGAATTAATTTTTTTATGAATATTCCTTAGCTTGGAATAAGCTTCTGTAAATATTTTATATTTCTGATCATATAGTTTGCTAAACTGATCAGATGGATAAAATACTTGACCAACTTGATTTACTTTTTGGGCAATTTCAGTTAAATCTTTAAACAGCCCCACACCATAACCAGCTAATAAAGCAGCTCCCAACGATCCGCCTTCTTGTCTTTCTAGCCGATAAATCGGTTTCTTAATAATATCTGACTTGATTTGAAGCCATTTTGAAGACTTAGATCCACCTCCAACAACACTTATCCTCTTAACTTCTATACCAGCTTTTTTTAATTGTTCGAGGTTATGTCTCAAATCAAAACAAACGCCTTCCAACAAAGAATCCACCATATTCTGTTTTTTCGAAGACAAATCTAGGCCAAGAAATGCCCCTCGAGCCATTGAATCCCAGAAAGGAGGACCAGTCCCTGAAAGGTATGGGAGAAATATTTCCTTATTAGGCTTTATCTCGTTTCCGACAATATCATCATAAGCCATATGATTTGAATCAACATGATTTCCCAAATCACTTAAATTATCTTTATACCATCTTAGAGATCCGCCACCTGCCCATAAGAAGCTAAAAGTAACAAATTGATCAGGAATCGCAGACACAGAGCAAAAATAATTTTTTAGAAATAATTCTTCTTGATTGATTTCATCTGGAAGAACTGTAGTTGTGGCTTCAACAGTTCCTATGGAGCAGACCATTTGATTTGGCCTGACTGTTCCAGTACCCAATGCATTACATATTTGATCCATACCGCCACTTACAACCGATACATTACACTTTTTTGAAAAACCTAATTCTTGTTTAACTTTCTCAGATAAGTTACCAATATATTTTCCAGAAGATATCAATGAAGGCAACTTTTCTCTAGGAATATTAGCCCAAGATAGTATTTCTTTGTCATAATCCTTCTTATAAATATCAAAATAAAGCGTCCCGGAGGCTGAGGAATAATCCGTCAAAGGTGTAAACCCTAGTTTTGACAAAATCCAACTGGGGTAGTCCAAATACCATCTGGCTTCTTTAAAAATAACAACATTATGATCTTGCAACCAAAGTAATCTATTTAAGATCGACATGGGATGAGGAAAGCGTCCGGTCGTTGAATATAATTTTCTTCCACTCAGTTGCTTCCTAATTATTTTTGAATAAGCCGTACTTCTTGTATCTGATGACAAAATTGATGGTAATATCGGATAAAATTTTTCATCGGCCACAATCAAAGCATCTCCTAAAACTGAGAAACTCATGATATACTCTTGGTCCTCAACATTTTCAGATTTCAAGAGATGGCTAAGCTTACGTTTAAATGCTCTCCAGGTAATCATGGGATCGAGTTCAACGATGCCTGGGAAAGGACTTTGAACGGTATAATTCTCAATATCACTCTCTAGAATATTCACTTTTGTATCGTAAACGGAAATCTTTAATCCCGAAGTGCCAACATCAACGCCAATGATTTTCATGATTTTCTAACTTCAACTTCCTAAGAAAACTACAACTTATTGCCTTTGGAATCTCTTAATAGCTAAAGCACTAATAAG
>JAFGSC010000012.1 GCA_016934875.1 Candidatus Atribacteria bacterium | reverse complement strand
GTATGCTGGTGGGGGAATTCATAGAAGTAGAAGTTCATTTAGATTGTGGTTATGAAATGTGTTTTGGAGAGCCAGTCATTCTTGAGGTTATTTCTGGCGCCGGTGAGCTGGATTTGCCTGAGTTATCAGCTGAGGATTTAGAAAGAATATGGGATTCAGGTTCTTTTTTGAATCAGGATAATATCATTATAACACATGCCATGATTGCCAAAGCCATGCTCCATGCGACGGACAAAGGAACAATTGAGATTAAAGCGACATATGAAAGTTGCAGGGGAGAAGCGAACCAGGGAACAATTACCGAAATCGTGCAGGTTAACGTGGGAAAATGTGTTGAGATCGATTGTACCTACCAGACCGACCCAGAGCGTTTCGGGGAAAGTGGACTGCAATGGGGTGGTACGATTCACTGTGAAGCCTGCCTGGAGGTTTTTGACGAAGAACAATTCGGAATGAAAGTGCGTTCTCTTAAGGGATATGCGAATGGAACCCAGGATTGCTGGGTGAAAATTGGTGATCAATATTCATGGATTGAAAACAAGAAATGCCCTGCCTTCACAGGCGTTGTCGAAGGATCCATCTGGGGTAATAATATCTATACCTTTAAGGTTTCTATTGATGAATCTGCAGCCCTCACTTTTGATCTTTGTTCTGGTGAAAAGGAATGGCCGCAACGTCTTACCCGTCATGAATGGGACCCGGTTAATTTCATAGGAGTTCCGATACATCTGGATGCTTCAGATCCAAATGCAGTCTACATTTATGAAGAAGAGTCAGATATCATTGGAACTCAATATAAGGTTATTGCCAAATGGCAATAAAGAATCTTGGTAATCGTGTTTTACTTTTTTTGCATTGATTCCATGATTATTATTGATATAATAGATTTAAGCAATCATCTTTTTGCAAAGGTATTTCAATGGAAAGTTTTATCAATCAAATTCGAATTTACTTAACGCAGTTCAAAGAGTTATTGTTATTGCTGGGAGTTATTATATTCATATGGGGTTTGGTCGCTTTCATTATTAAGGTATGGATTAGGAAGCCTGAGAAGTTAAGCGATTCGGAAAGCGATAATGAAGGAGGAGAATAGGTCCATTCACCGCTATTTTTTATCAAAGATTCAATTGATGATCCCTTAATGATTTGCATTAAAGCATATTTTGTAAATCATTCTAAGGGCGATGAATCATAGGACGATCCGCAAGTAAACTTTTAGTCAATTTCATTTAAATTATTATTATAATAAGCAAAATTGTTTAAATTTCTTGGCTTTATTCTTTTTGGAGCGGTTGTTTTTTTACTAGAATGCATAACGATATTAATTAAAGCCTCTATTTGTCTTTCCCAAAGTAGGATTTATAGGTAAAAATTAACGATTCGTGCTGGATTTTAATGGCATCGAAATTCAGTATTTTAAAGGTCATTTGAACAAAAGGGCCAATAATCAAAGCCGCTAATACTGTCCCGATGCCTACCATACCACCAAGTAGCCATCCTATGAAAACGGCTAAGGTTTCAATCGTACCACGACAGAAGCCAATGGGCAATCCTGTCTTTCGAGTTAGTGCGACCATTAAACTATCCCTAGGTCCTACCCCAAGAGCCGAACCCATATATAAATAGCTTGCGAAAGCCATGATGAGCAACCCTATGATCAGCATGAGAATGCCTATCAGAAAATGATTTGCAATGGGAATAATATTTAGATTGAGAATAAAATCTAAAAAAACACCGATAAAAATCATATTAATTACGGTTCCTAGCCCTAGTTTTTCCCCGAGCAATACTGATATGATCACAATCATGATGCCGATGATGATCGATATGTTTCCAATACTGATGCCCGTTGTCTTTGCTAATCCTACATGAAAAACATCCCATGGGGCATAACCTATATTGGCATTCATGGTTATTACAATACCCAAAGCAAATAAAAATAGACCACTGGTTAATCGCAATACTCGGAGGAATAAATCTCTCATTGAAATTCCTGCTTATTTACTACTATTTCTATCTTCTAATTTAAAATATTCTGCAGATCTAATATTCATTAAACCAAAGATATGTTCTTTATTATATCGATAATGATTGCAATGTCAAAATAAACTATTGCTTTTAAACAAAATCTACCATTAAGAAATAGAGTTTTTGTGGGTAGCTGAAACAAAGAACCAATGTAGGATGAACAAATTAATCTACAAAATCTAACAGCTTAATATCGTAGCGACTATTGCCGCCCTCAAGAAATGATTGTGATTCTAGAAAAAAGTGTTTAAAATTTCACTGAAGAGTGAAATTACCTGTGAAAAAAATTCTTGCATCGACTATCAAAATACAAGATACTGTTGATATAAATGATGTGAATTTATAGTATTGATACAAGCTAAGAAAGAAGGATTAAAATAACTAATGAGCGTTGAAGATGTAAAAAGATTTTTTCAAGATCATCATCCAAATTTCCAAGTCATGGAAGTCTCAGAAAGTACTGCAACAGTTGAGTTGGCTGCGAAAGCCTTAGGCGTAAAACCTGGACTTATTGCCAAGACTCTATCCTTTAAGCTTAAAGATGACCAAAGTATATTACTGGTTACCAAAGGAGATGCCAGAATTGATAATCGAAAATATAAGGATTATTTTAAAGTAAAGGCAGCAATGTTAAAACCTGATGAGGTTTTTAAGGTTACCGGTCATTTAGTAGGTGGGGTGTGTCCGTTTGGTTTAAAGAATTACATGAAGATTTATCTCGATCAGTCGCTTAAAGATTTTGAAACGATTTTTCCAGCCGCAGGTTCAGGAAATTCCTTTGTAAAAATGACCCCGGATGATTTGCAGGAAATCACTAACGGTATTTGGGTTGATGTTTGCAAGGAAGAAAAGGCGGGGATTCATAAAGATCATGACAAGATGGATTCCTGATGCTCTCAAGGATTGAGAACAGGGTTTAAATAAAAATTGGAATGTCTTAATATTGAATAAAACCAGGAGATAAAAGAAACTATGTTAACCAAGAGAATGAAGATATGCCTAATCGTAGGATCAATACTGGGAGTTTTTTGTATTATTGGAGCTTCATTGAGGTCTCCAGGTAGTAGTACATCTTTTTTATTTGCTTTATGGTATAACCGTTTACTGATGGGTTTAGTCATTGGTTTGTCTGCAAAAAGTCTATCATTCGGTAAGGCCATAGGAAGAGGTGCATTCCTGGGTTTCATTATTTCTTTTGCATTTTATAGCTCCACCTGTTTTTATGATATCGTGAGCTTTCTGGCAGGAGTGATCTATGGCATGGTGATTGAAATAATAGCATTTAAGATGGGGGATTAGGGTTAAAGTAACGAATAAGCGTTATTTGTCATTACTATGGAAATTGTCTTGGGCTTTTTGTCTTGTTTTTTTAAGGTAAAAATTTCAATCAAAGATGGTTATCACAAACAACGAGAGAATGGCAAATGTTTAATGCAAGAGAACAAAAGAAAAGAAGTCATAGATTCATTAAATATCGTAAACCAGAGACTGAATATTGGGCAAATTCCGAAGAAATCATGGATGTTCTTCATTGTTTACCCAGATATTTTCGTAGCCTGTTACCTGAACTCCTGGAAAAATCTATGTCCAGGGAAGACATGATTGCTTATCTCAATCAGCTGAAATTGGCTAAAGGTAAAAGAGTCATCGATGATATTAAAAAGGATCATTTAGATCGTGATTTAGAATTAGCAATGAAGAAAGGTATTTTAGAAGAAAGAAATGGGAAATACGAGTTAAGCCCTGCTGGCATAGAAGTAGCAGAATATATGCAGGAAGCCATACCTTTTTTTATGGATCAAATATTTTCACCGCAAATCGCTTCAATGGCTACGCTGGCTATTCATGTGATTCTTTCATTGATAAAATTAATTTTTGGCATTATTTCCCGTTCTGCAGGATTGATTTCAGATGGTATTGACAATTCGGCGGATACAGTTTCTTCATTATTGGTTTGGTTAGGAATTAAATTCAATAGGGAGAGACTAGCTTCTGTATTCGTTATTATCATGATGTTTTTTTCACTCATTGGTATTGTCGCATTTACTTACCAAAAATTGATTAATCCAGGACCAATAAAAGAAGGAATGGTTACTTTTATTATTTCAGCCTTATGTGGACTTTTGATGCTCGGACTATCTGCCTTCCAATATATGGCTGGCAAGAAACATTCAAATTTCGCAATCATGTGTCAAGCAATCGATTCTCGCAATCACTTTTATACTTCATTGCTTGTCTGTGGAGGAATTATTCTATCTCACCTGGCAGAAACTTACCAGAAATTAGAGTTTTATTATGCGGATGCTGCAGCCTCCTCTATTATTGGGATACTCATTTTAAGAAGTGCGATCCAATTGTCGATAGAATTGATTAAGCCCGAAGGAGAGCCAGTCAGTATCTCTCATTTCATGGCTAATGCCTATGAAAAAGTAAAAAAAAGAGCGATCAGCCATTGGCTGTTTGAACAATTAATGGAATCATCGTTGACTAAGGAAGAACTTATCAATCGATTTTCTAGGCAATTTTGCGAGAAGATTCCCAAAATACTCATATTGTCTGAAATGGGATATAGGCCACAAAATACTGATGATTTACTGCCTTATTTAAATGACTTTATCAAAGAGAAAAAAATATTTTTTAAGGACGGTAAATATACTCGAAAATCTTGAATCAGAACAATGATGTGATTTAGCAGGGGGATTACTTTGTCTTGTCCTTAATGCCTAATGATAGTCTTGTAAAATAAGAATCTACATGATTGACATCAATTGAAAGAAGGTTGTATACTAAAAACGATCAATAAAAAAATGTTTTTTCGTGAATACCATTTTTTTTCTGCAATAGTTTTCTGCGGTGTAATAACCTGGTTTCTATAAGTATTGATTCGTAAAATTAATTAAGGAGGTACTATGAAAAAAGT
>JAFGSC010000001.1 GCA_016934875.1 Candidatus Atribacteria bacterium | reverse complement strand
CTGGCTGCTTCTTTGACCGCTAATTTAATGACATCCGGGAAAGAATCCCATACCCCTTTGTTGACACAGAAGATCAGTGGGTCAGCTAAATAGTTCCAATTAGTAACATATTTATGGTATTCCCAGATTTTTACAGGCAGGAGAACTCCATAAGGGTTTTCCTGTCCGTCTACAGCGCCCTGTTGGAAGCCCGTTACAGCATCAGCCCAATTCATGTGGATTGGATCAGCACCTAATGCTCTAAAGATATCATCATAGATAGCGGTTGGAACTACTCGAACTCTCAGCCCTTTCATATCTTCCGGCTTCGTTACTGGCCTCACGTTATTGGTAATTTGTCGGAATCCATTTTCACCCCAAGCCAATGCTATAACATGCATCTTTTCCATTTCGTCAAACAACATCTGACCACTTTTACCATTTTCTATTCTATCTAAATTTTCGAAGGTATTGATAAAGAATGGTAAAGAAAATAGATTATGGGATTTAACTACTGAAGAGGAATTAATCGTTGATTCGACGGCAAAATCAATACTTCCTTCGGCTACTGCCTGCAACCAGTTCATTTGCTTGCCAGCAAGTAGTTGGCTTCCCCAGTAAGGCTTGACGATGATTTTACCATTGGTTTTTTCGGCAATTAAGTCTGCCCATTTTTGGGCACCCATCCCCCAGCCGAATGTGTTCCCTACATTCACAGTCATGGTATACTCCCTCTTGGGTGTAAATTCAGCAGCCAGACTGAAAGAGAAACACGTTAATAATACGGTAATCATAACTACAGCAAGAATAAGTAATTTTTTCATTAAGTTTTCCTCCTTATTTTTAAAAAATGTTCGTTTATACTTAGACATGAAATATCTATTCAATTGACTTTGTTATTCTTACTCCACCCCCTTATTATTCATTAATAATGATTCTGGATCTTCAATGCTTTGAGCAAGGACACCTAGGAATCGGGCTGCATCGGCGCCATCAATAATCCGGTGATCGTAGGATAATGATAAGTAAGCCATTTCTCTGATGGCAATTTTATCCTCATCGACGATACAGGGTTTTTTGATAATTCTTCCTATTCCCAAGATAGCCACCTCAGGCGGATTCAAAATAGGTGTAAAAAGATCAGTTCTCATCATTCCCAGATTGGTAATCGTAAAAGTAGACTGATAAAGTTCGCCTTCATTCAGTTGGTTAGTTCTAGCGCGGCTGGATAAATCTATAATCTTTTCCTGAATATTTTTTAAATCCAATAGGTGAGCATTTTTAAGCACTGGCACAAGCAGACCTCTATCTGTATCTACGGCTAGACCTATATTGACAATATTATATTCTTTTAATTGCTCATTTTCAAAATGGGAATTAAATTTTTTTAAATTTAAGAGAATTTTAGATAATACAAAGATAATGCCAGTAGTAATACTGACCTGATTTAATTTGGTTTGTTTTTTTAATTGAGTAAAATCAACCTCCGTAATATTGGTTAAGGTGATGGCTTGATGAAATGATTGGGATAATCTTTCTATAATTGTCTTTCTTATTCCGGATAATTTTTCTACTTTAAAGTTATCTTTTGGGTGATGGTTTAAGAAGGATAAAATATCCTCACTGGTAATTCTCCCTCCTGGGCCTGAACCTTGAACCTGGGATAGCAAGATATGATGTTCTCTCGCCAATCTTTTTGCTGAAGGAGAAGCTATGATACGAGAATCTTTTGATATATCACGATCAGTTTTAATATAATCTTGTTTTAGATGTATTTCTTTTGATTTTATCTCTGATACCTCTTTGTTTGCTTGATCTAACTCTTGTTTTTCTCCTACGATGGCAATTGTTTGACCAACAGGGTACTCTTCTCCTTCCTGTCCCCATATTTTTAATAAAAAACCCGAGATGGGTGAAATAATTTCATTGCTAATCTTGTCAGAGGATACTTCTAGCAATGATTCTCCTTTATTTATATATTCACCTTCTTTTTTCAGCCATCTTTCGATATGACCTTTATCCATGGTTAAGCCAAATTTTGGCATTTTAATTTCATACATTGTTCTACCTCCCCAGCAATTTTTTAGCTTCGATAATAATGTTTTCCTTATTTGGAGTGACAAAATTTTGCATCAAAGCGTTAAAGGGCATTGGTACATTTCGTGCGCCGATCCTGGCAATGGGGGCATCAAGAAAATCAAAAGCCTCTTCTTGGATCGTACTGGCAATTTCGGCTCCCCAACCGGCTCTACGCCAAGTTTCATGGGCAACAATGAGGCGATTCGTTTTTTGTACGGATCGAATCACCGTCTCTTTGTCCCAAGGTACCAATGATCTTAGATCAATCACTTCCAAACTAATTCCTTCTTTTTCCAATTCTTCAGCTGCCCTTAATGATTCATGTACCATTCTGGACATTGAAACTACGGTAATGTCTTTTCCCTCTTTTTTAATTTCTGCTTTGCCTAATGGAATAAAATATTCTTCTTCAGGAACTTCGCCTTTAGTTGCATAGAGAGATTTATGTTCAAAACAGATAATAGGATCATCGCTTCTTAAAGCTGTTTTCATTAATCCCTTGATATCATAAGGGGTAGATGGAATAATAATTTTAATTCCCGGTATATGCATGAATATTGTTTCAATTGATTCAGAATGCTGTGCTGCTGCTGAGTTCGAAACACCGTCCGGTCCTCTGAGTACTAAATGAAGCTTACCCTGACCCCCGGTCATATATCTTATTTTTTCAATCTGTAAAGTAATTGATTGAATACCGGTAAATAAGAAGTCTGCAAAGTGAAATTCCACAACCGGTCGCATTCCAACAAGTGCTGCGCCGAGAGCAGAACCATAAATTACCTCCTCAGAGATGGGAGTGTCAAATATTCGGTTAGGAAATTTACCAAGCAGTGATTTATAAGCACCAAAAATACCACCCTGTTTTGCAACATCTTCTCCATAAGTAAAAATAGTATCATCTCTTTCCATTTCTTCCAGGATGGCTTCGCCAAGTGCTTCAGCGTAACTAATATTTCTCATTTTTTCCTCCTTTAATAATCATAGCCAGCGTCATCAACGAACAAGTCGCTTAAAGCATTTTCTGGAATTGGGTCACTACTGTTTTCTGCAAATAATATCGCTTCAGAAATTTGGGCATCAAGTTCTTCGTTAATTTTTTTTATTTCCTTGTCAGTGATAATTTTTGAGTCAAGCAATTGTTTTTCCCATATTTTAATGGGTTCGTTTTCCCAGAACTTATTTACTTCAATATTCTCACGGTATTTGGTCGGATCGCCTACAAAATGTCCTTTAATTCGATAAGTTTTAGCTTCAATTAGAGTTGGGCCTCCCTGGTCCCGAGCTCTCTCAATAGCTTCTCTGGCAGTTTCGTAAACTGCAATTATATTGTTGCCGTCAATTGTGATACCCGGCATACTATAGCTTACCGCTCGGTCAGAGATATTCTGGACTGAGGTAGTTTCTTTTGTTTTGGCAGTTGAGGCATATTGATTATTTTCATTGATAAAAACGATCGGAAGACGATAGACTGAAGCAAAATTAAGACTTTCATGAAATGCACCAGTATTGGAGGCTCCATCCCCAAAAAAGGCAACAACAACCTGGTTTGTTTCCTTCATTTTTATACCGAGCCCTGCTCCAATAGCGATAGGTAGCCCTCCGCCTACAACACCATTGGCTCCCAAAACGCCGATGGAAAAGTCTGCAATATGCATTGATCCCCCTTTTCCTTTGCAGTAACCGCTTGTTTTTCCAAAGAGTTCTGCCATCATTCTTTTGATATCCCCACCCTTGGCAATCATATGTCCATGACCACGATGAGTACTGGTAATATAATCCCCTTGGTTAAGTGCTGCCATTACTCCGGTAGCAATGGCTTCTTCACCGATGTAGAGGTGGATAAATCCAGGAAGTTTTCCTTCTAAAAATAATTGTTCAGCAGATTGTTCGAATTTTCTTATTTTTTGCATCGTTTGATAAAGGGATACTAAAAAATTCTTTGAATATCTCATAAAATAACCCCCTTAAAGGTGATTAAGTCTCTATATCAATTGAAATAAGCATTAATTGTGCCAAACTTTAAAAAGATTAAAAGCCTTCTGAAAATGCTCTTTTTACCGTAAAATGCTTGATCAATAGGTTAAGTGATTGTAACATAATGCAACAATGATGTTAAATATTGTAAAATTTTTTTACAATCGAATCGCGATTAAGTATTACCTGTTAATAATAATTAAAAGAGGTTTTCGTTTGATTCAAGTTCCATTTTTTAATATACCGATAAAGGGTAGGACGTGATAACTGCAATCGATGAGCAGCCTTAGATATATTCCAATCGGTTTGTAACAAAATAGAGCTGATTTGATGGCGTTTGCTATCCTCAATCAGGGAATAGTTCGTTTGATTTTGGTCATTGATAATTTCTTTGGGAATATGTTTGATAGTTAGTATTTTATCATCACAGATATTTAGAATCCTTTCAATAATATTTTCTAATTCTCTGACATTTCCGGGGAAATCATAGTTCAATAAAGATTGGATGAATGAAGGATCAATTGCAGGACTCTTTTTTTCAAGCTTAAGAGATAATTTTTTAGTTAAGTGTTCAATTAACGAGGGAATGTCTTCCTTCCTATTTTTCAAGTTAGGCAGGTTAATTTTGATAACATTGATTCTATGATAGAGATCCTTACGAAATCGACCCAATTGGATCTCTTTTTGCAAGTCTTTATTAGAAGCAGTAATAATTCTTACATTCACTGGTATTTGTTTGATTCCGCCAATTCTGGTAATTTGTCTTTCCTGGATGAACCTTAATAGTTTTATTTGAAGGTTTATAGGCAATTCTTCAATTTCATCCAGGAAGATCGTCCCACCATTAGCTAATTCGAATTTTCCCGATCTTCCTTTTCTGTCTGCTCCAGTAAATGAACCTGGTTCATACCCAAAAAACTCACTTTCCGCTAAGTCACGCGGGATTGCTCCACAGTTGATTGTTACAAAAGGGCCACTTTTTCTATTACCTTCGTAGTGAATGGCTTGAGCGATCATTTCCTTTCCAGTGCCAGTTTCACCAATAATTAATACATTGGAATTTGATTGAGCAGCAATCTTTGCTATTCTAATTGACTCCCTTAATTGGGTATTATTACCAATAAGGTCATTAAAATTGAATTTTGCTTGTGCTCCTATATAGGAAGTCACGAATTTTCTAACACGGGTAATCTCTCTAAAGAAGTCCACTACCCCAGCAAATTGGCCTTTAATGTCCTTGACAATCACTGCGGTCTTGATGAAGTGCAAAGTTCCCCAGGTACGGCTATGAATAATGAATTCGCGATCAGTATAGCCCTTTTTTGTTTTAAATACTGATAGTACCACTGGTACAAAATCTACAATTTCCCCTATATATTGATTCAGGGATTTTTCTGGGTTAACATGTAATATTTTCCCGGCAACTTCATTCATATACTTAATATTTGCTTCTTTATCTAGACATAGTATGCCATCCTTGGAACTTTTGCTAATGATATCGATATATTCCTTAGAGATGTTCAATTGGGATATTTTTTCTTTATTAAGAAGATTCTCCTCAATGGTCTTAGAAAAAGATTGTATCAGTGGATTTAATAAATGAACGAGATGATTATCGGGAGTTAACAGAAAGAGAAAGTGGAAAATATTTTTCTGATTTCTCTGAAGATTGATACCTGTAAAATACCAATTCATCAATAGTTCCCAATTTGTAACTCGATGATTAATTTTACCACTGATCAGCTTTTGGGATATCTTTGTCTCTCCTTGATCATTTAAGAGATAATCAACAAGTAATGGATCAGCCTTAGTTCCGGGCTTAATATATGGGTTAGAAGGATGAGTAGATTCTACCAGTAGTATATCACTAGCACTGTTTACCAAAATCAGCATGAGTTGATTTTTTCTAAATAAAGAAGAAAAATTTCTGTAAAAAGATTGTACAGAAGAAATCAGCAACTCGTTATTATTTTTTACTTGATCAACTATTATCGAATTCATTTTATCCACTGAATGAGTAAAAAATGATTCAATAAGTTACTCCTCTGTGATTTCAACAGTATAAGGATCGTTATCTGTTTGATTACCCTTCGAGATCATCTCGAAGGGTAATCAATATAAGTCTATTTTATAGCTATTATAATTATAGATAATGTATACTTATTTGAGAAATACCACAGTCAATATTAATTTTAACCTGATACTCTGAATTTTGGTAATTATCCGAGACAAATAGATTGTTCTCCTGTTGTTGGAAATTCTGATCAAGGTCTTTCATACTGAATCCAGTATCTAGGTGAACCATAGTACCAACATTTGAAGGTATGGAGATATCAATTTTAGATACACCGGAATCAATATTGATATCGGCATTATATTGGGGAGCAATCATACTTATATCTGATGCACCGCTTTGAATTGTACATCTTTCTATTTTAAATTTAGAGAAGTCGTAATTAATGGTAGTAGCACCGGTTTCAACGAAAATGTCATAAATCATATCCTTGTTGAGCTTTAAATCAATACGATTTTTTGGATTACGAATTTGTTGGTCTGATACAGGATGGTGGTGAATATAGATATTCGCTTCATTGTTTTGTATAGAGTAATCCTCTATGGGTTTGAATTCAGGGTAGATATAATTCACCTCACATTGATAGACAAGGGGAGTAGGGAATTCCAAATTAAACGAACCTACATTGTAACTTATATGAAGGTTGGCTTTTTGGATCTTGGAAATCATTTCAGTTTCTTTTTGAATATTTTCTTCGTTTACATTTACCACCTCG